>NZ_JBSSDE010000047.1:0-22206 GCF_054060435.1 Thermostichus sp. MS-CIW-34
CGGGCAGCGGAAGACCCGGAGTTTGAGACGTTTTACACGAAGAACATTTTGCTGAACGAGGGGATTCGGGCGTGGATGGCGCCGCAGGACCAGCCCCATGAGCGCTTTGAGTTCCCTGAAGAAGTCCTCCCCCGCGGCAACGCGCTCTAAAGGAAGCCGTTCTGGTCTCGTCAGGGATCCGCTCCCGGCGAATCTTAAGTAATCCACTTGAGTATTGAAGAGTTCAGGGATCCCTCATGGGATCCCTTTTTGTGTTGGGCGCGAGGTGGCTAGGAGGGGATCCCGTCTCGCAAGCGGGCGCGAATGGCTTGCCAGATCTGTTCAACCAACTGGGGCGGGCTGGTTTCTGACCGGATGGGCACCCGCACATCGGCTTGGGCGTAGAACGGCTCTCGCTCTTGCATCAGCTTGTACAGGGCAGCTTGGGGGTCGGGGGTTTGCAGCAGAGGGCGTTGGCCGGGATCCCGCTTGAGCCGCTGCCAAATCAGCTCGGGGGTCGCATCCAGCCAAACGGTGAGGCCATGGTGCAAGTAGCTCCAAT
This sequence comes from Thermostichus sp. MS-CIW-34, assembly GCF_054060435.1. Lineage (NCBI taxonomy): Bacteria > Bacillati > Cyanobacteriota > Cyanophyceae > Thermostichales > Thermostichaceae > Thermostichus > Thermostichus sp. MS-CIW-34. Next base: position 542 of record NZ_JBSSDE010000047.1, read on the forward strand.
TTTTGGGGCGCAACACAATGCCGCCGCCTGTGGCGATCACCAACCGGGTGTAGCTGCTCAACTGGGCCAACACCTGCGTCTCCAGATCCCGGAAGTAGGCTTCCCCATGCTCGGCGAAGATCTGAGCGATGGAAGAACCCCCCACCTGCTCCACCAGACCATCGGTGTCGAAAAATTGAAAGCGCAACTGGGCTGCCAGCTCCGCTCCCACGGTGGATTTGCCGCTGCCCATCATCCCAATGAGATAAACATTTACGCCGCGCAGGCGCTCAACTTCCTCGGGGTGGATCATGGGAAAGGTACCTAGATATAGCCATGCTCGGCCAGAAACTCCAGAGAAACGCTGCTCTCGGGGGGCAGCAAGCCCAGCAATTTTTCCACATACTTGCCCAAAATATCCGCCTCTATGTTGACGGGATCCCCAACTTGGAGCTGAGAAAGGTTGGTCTCGCGGTAGGTTTGGGGGATTACAGCCACCTTGAACCAGCAGCCCCCTTGGCGCACCTCAGCAATGGTCAAGCTCACCCCATTCACCGCCACGCTGCCCTTGGGTACGATGTAACGCCCGATCTCTTCGGGAACCTTGAAGCTCAGCTCCCAGGCGTTGCCAGTGGCGGCTTGATCCCACAGTTGCCCCACCCCATCGATATGGCCGCTGACAAAATGCCCCCCTAACTTGTCTCCTACCCGCAGCGCCGGTTCCAGGTTGACTGTGCGCGGGCCGAGGGATCCCTGGCCCCAAGTCGAGCGCCGCAGGGTTTCCGGCGAAACATCGGCCAAAAATCCATCGGGCAGAATCTCCACCACCGTCAGGCAAAGGCCGTCCACCGCCACGCTATCTCCATAGGCCAACTGAGGTTGCAACCGGGGACAGGTAACCCGTAGCTGTGAAGAATTGATCAACTGGGCTGTGCCCAAACTTCGAACCAGACCCGTAAACATTGCTTTGGCTCCTTAGGTTTTGCCGGCTGCCTTTTTGGCTTTCTGTTTTTCTCGCTCTTTGGCTCGTTTTTCGGCAGCGATTCGCTCTTGTCGGGCTTTCTCTTTCTCTTCAGCGATCTTTTCTAGATAGTAGTGATAGTTGCCCTGGTAGGCGACCAACTCTCCGTTGCGAATCTCTACAATCTTGTTGGCCACTTTTGAGATAAAGTAGCGGTCGTGAGAAACAAGGATCACCGTGCCATCGTAATGCTGTAAAGCTTCTTCCAGCATCTCTTTGGCCGGGATATCTAAGTGGTTGGTGGGCTCATCCAAAATCAGTAGGTTGGCCGGCTGAAGTAGCATTTTCGCCAACGCCAAGCGGGCTTTTTCTCCCCCGCTCAAAGCCGCTACTTTCTTAAAAACGGCGTCGCCGCTGAACAAAAAGCGACCCAACAGCGTGCGCACTTCTTCGTTTTTCCAGTCGGGCACTTCGTCATGGATGGTGTCCAAGACGGTTTTGCTCAGATCCAAAGCCTCTGCTTGATTTTGCTCGAAGTAGGCAGGGATCACATTGTGTGCTCCCAATTTCACAGATCCCTCGGTAGGTTGCTCTAGGCCGGTGATAAGACGCAGCAGGGTGGATTTTCCTGCCCCATTGGGCCCCAGAAAGGCGACGCGATCCCCACGCTCGATCAACAGCTCCGCACCCAAAAACAAAATCTTATCTCCATAAATGTGCGTCAAATTCTCGATCTTCACCACCTCGCGACCACTGCGGGGAGCAGGGGGAAAGCGAAACTTGAGGGTACGCACGTCGCCAATGGGCGCTTCGACCCGCTCGATCTTTTCCAGTTGTTTTTCGCGGCTTTTGGCCTGAGTGCTGCGGGTGGCACTGGCCCGGAAGCGATCGATGAAGGTTTGTTGCCTTTCAATTTCCTTTTGCTGACGTTCGTAGGCAGCTTGTTGTGCCTCTCGCCGTTCAGCTTTTTGGAGTAGGTATTGAGAATAGTTACCCAAGTATGTCGTAGAAACTCCTCGCTCCGTCTCCACAATTTGGGTGCAAAGCCGATCCAAAAACTCTCGATCATGAGAAACAATCACCATGGGGATCGTCAAGCTCTTGAGGTAGTTTTCCAGCCACTCAATGGTCTCCAAGTCTAGGTGGTTGGTCGGCTCGTCTAGCAACATCAAATCGGGTTTTTGCAGCAGGATTTTCCCCAGGCTGATGCGCATCTGCCAGCCGCCGCTGAAGGCGCTCACCAACCGATCCCCGTCCTCCGGCTCAAACCCCATTTCCGGCAGGATTTTCTCAATACGCGCCTCCAGTTCATAGCCATGTAAACTCTCAAATTGGCGCTGTAGACGATCTAGACGGCGCAAAAGGGTTTCCAACGTGTCCGCGTCCGCCTGCTCCATCTGTTGGGTGATTTGGGCAATTTCTTGGTGAATGCGGTTTTCCTCTTGAAAGACTGTCCAGAACTCTTCTCGCACCGTTCGGGCGGGATCCACTCCAAATTCTTGGGTGAGATAGGCGATGCGCAGGTTGGCGGGGCGGATCACCTCGCCGCTGGTCGGTTCTTCTTGCCCGCAGATAATCTTGAGCTGGGTGGTCTTTCCGGCCCCGTTTACTCCCACTAGGCCGACGCGATCCCCAGGCTTAACTTCCCAGTTCACATCCTTGAGCACCTCACCGGTGGGATAGATTTTGCTAATGTGTTCCAGTCGCAGCATAATGCTCCTTGGGGATCGGGACCAATTGGAGAAGTGTGGCGTTTTCTTTACATTCTTTACTCGATTTTACGTATTCTTGGGATCCCTGTCCATGGATCCTGAGCAATTTCTGCTTGATTTCTCCCTCTCATTGATCTTGCCGGGATCCACGACAGCGTTTAATATTTCTGGTTTGCCTTCAGAAGTGCCTGCTGAACCCTGTTCGATCTTTTTTCATGTCTTCAGGGCTTGTTTGTCGGTACCCTTAGTATGGACTCTTTTGCCAGAAGCCTTGTGAGGCTTCTCTAAGGCTTAAACGACCTCTAATGCCAGCGGGGAAAAGCCAGTTCCTGAGAGAGATTGAAGTAGCCGGTCGTGATGACAATGAGGAAGGTTGATCGGATAAGTTTTCAGTGTATGGGATGCTTACTTCGTCTCTTGTTTCTGAAATCCCCGGCAACCTATTTTTCTCTTTTGGGCATGTCCTAATGAGCTATCAATCCATTGACATTAGCAGTCAGCCCAGACAAGTTATGGTCTCTTGAGTTGACTTCTTATCTAACATAAAACCTTTGTTGATTTTGACAGGAAAGCCAATGGCGACGGGGATCAACTCAGAAGGACACTACGCCTTGGCTTGATCCTCGAGGGAACGGGGGGATCCCTGAAACAGGGCAGGATGACCTGTTCTGCCTCCCTGAACCGACAGAGGATTTTGTCTGTGGGCAGGCGGCTGTTGGGCCAGAAGCCGCTTCACCTCTGCATTAAGCTGACTTTCGTTGAAGGGCTTGGTCAAGTAGGCGGTTGCCCCCGACCATTTGCCGCGGATGCGGGCCAGCAGACCATCGCGAGCGGTAACCATCAGGATGGGAAGGGACTTAAACTCTTCTAAGCTGCGCACAATGCGGCAAAGCTCTAGACCATCGATCCCCGGCATGGCGATATCCATCAACAACAGGTGGGGCCGATGCTGAAACAACAAAGGAAGCACCTCGGCGGGGTTGCCCGTTGTAATCACCTGATAGTTGGGCAAATACTGCCGTAGGATTTCCTGCATCACCACGCTGTCGTCTACCGCCAAGATGGTTATCGGGTTGTGGCGCTTGGTCTGCAGCAGCTCTTGGGGGGTTTGTAGGCTGACCAACCCTTTTTTCGCCCAGGATGCAAAGAGATTGGCCACCTCCAGCCGATCTCGACACAGCTTCTTGGCGATCACCTCCAGCGACTGGCCATCTTTGGTGAGGGCGTGGATCTTCTGTCGTTGCTCATCGGTGATGCGATAGCGGTTGACTCGCTCCCAATTGACCACCGGCACCGCCAGCATAGTTGGGATCGCCACCTTCAAATCTGCCCAGCGATCGTGGCGCCGGGCGGCTTCTTGCAGCAGCGGCTCCAACTCAAACCCGCCAATGGGGGCCTCTTGGGCGACCTGCTCCTGCACCTCAAAGTAACAGGTGCCTGCCCGTTCGAATAGGTAGCGGTCGAAATCGGTAAGCAGGTTGAGCCACAGGGCATCTTCCAGCTCCCCCGGCTTGAGCAGGCCCAATTGCGTGATGGCCTCCAGCAGCTCAGGTAAGGAATGGTCTTTCATCAAGCGCTCTTGCACCACCGAGATGGCCCGCTGTGGCCATTCCAAGTTGAGGCGAGGAATAAAGCGGGAGAGTCGTTTCAGCAGGATTTGCGTGTTGAGGGGTTGATCGGCAGAAAAAAGCAGCCTGCCGTGGTAGTAGGTCAACACCCAGGGTTCCGCACCCTCAGAGGGATCCAGTCCCTTGAGGTGAATGTGCAGATATCCAGTGGTAAACCGCCAACCTTGCTGCCTGAGCAGTGGCGCAAGTTCCTCCGAGCCGAACACAAAACGGGACATGCAGCGTTCTCCGGGCCAACTTCTTCAGGCCAAATGAGCAGCGATTCACCTCAGCCACACGCTCAAACCGTCGAAAGGAGAGCATGACTCTAGTCACTATACTGAAAATATGTATAATATGTTCAGTACGGATTACTACCAGTTGATCTTTCTGTTTACTTTTGAGTCTGCCAACATGGTAGCCAAAGCAAAGCAGAAAATTGGTAGTAAGACGACACGGAAACTGCGCTTTGGGTATTCTACTCAAAGCTTTGCGGGATACCGCCATTCTGGTTGGAAACAAACAGAATGCTATCGCTGCATAGTTGAACAGTGATGTTCAGCAGTGTTCAGCGTAAATGTATCAGCTTCAGAGAGCTCACTTATTTTAACAACTGGCTGATCTTAGCTTTCCCGGCCATTCCTTTACAGCAAGGGAATACCGCTTTGCCAACCAGGATATACACCCATGCAATCCCATATGCAGTGCCTTGAAGGATTACCATTGCAAGGCTAGGGTCCGGCTATGGCTCTATCTTTCTAAATTGAGAGCCTGCCGTTGGGCTTGGAGCAATTCTTGGATCCCGGCTTGGGCCATCTCCAACATTTGTAGCAGTTGCGGGCGACTGAAGCAGGCGGCTTCGGCAGTGCCCTGGATCTCGATGAAGGATCCCTGCTCGTTCATAACAATGTTCATGTCCACCTCGGCTTGGCTGTCTTCCTCATAGCACAGATCCACAAGTACCTCTCCCTGCACAATTCCTACTGAAAGGGCCGCCACCTGCTGCCGCAGCGGGGATCCCTGGGCCGGATCCAGCGCCCCCTGTTTGTACAGCCAAGTGATGGCGTCGTGCAGAGCCACATAGCCCCCTGTGATCGCGGCGGTGCGCGTTCCGCCATCGGCCTGCAGCACATCGGCATCGACGGTGATGGTACGGGATCCCAGCTTGCGAAAATCCAAGGCGGCGCGCAGACTTCGCCCGATGAGCCGTTGGATCTCGGCAGTGCGACCCGATAGTTTCAACATCTCCCGCGGCTGTCGTTGTTGCGTGGCTCCGGGCAACATGCGGTACTCAGCCGTCAGCCAGCCTTGGCCGGTGTTCTGCAAAAAAGGGGGAACTTCTTCGGCCACACTGGCGGTGCAAAGGACATGGGTATGGCCGAACTTGACCAACACCGAGCCAGGGGCATAGCGGGTAAAGTGGCGCTCAAAAGAAACCGGGCGCAATTGAGCAGCGGTGCGATTATCTGGGCGTTGCCAGCTCATGGGCAGTTCAAAGAGGGATCCCTCGCATTGTCAACCATGTCTGCCCAATGCGGCTCAGGACTTGGAATCTTTGCAGAACATGACTGGGGCGACGGCTGCGGACGGAATTGGTCTGGGAAGGCAAGGACGACAAGTGTAGCAACCGCCGCAAATTGGATATTGCCGGGTATGCCACCTGATACATTTACGCTGAACACTGCTGAACATCACTGTTCAACTATGCAGCGATAGCATTCTGTTTGTTTCCAAACAGAATGGCGGTATCCCGCAAAGCTTTGAGTAGAATACCCAAAGCGCAGTTTCCGTGTCGTCTTACTACCAATTTTCTGCTTTGCTTTGGCTACCATGTTGGCAGACTCGAAAGTAAACAGAAAGATCAACTGGTAGTAATCCGTACTGAACATATTATACATTATTTTCAGTATAGTTGAGCTTATTATTGACTAGAGTCATGCTCTACGCGGAAGAAAGTGAAGCACTTGTGAGCAGCAAAACTTCTAGCGGCTGATCTCAACCCTCAGCTGCCCTACTTACCTACTTATTCCCTGCTTGTCCAAGAAAATCTAAAAAAAATGCACCAGCGCACGCTGGCGCAAGAGAGTCAACTTTTACCGGTCAGACATCGACCTAGACAAGGGCAGGGATCCGAGATCCTCCCAAGGCCTCCACCAATGCCCGCACTTGAGCCACCATGGCCACTTCATCCTGGAGCCGGCTGACAGCTTTGCCCACCCCTACACCTGAAGCGCCGGCAGCAATGGCCAAGCGCACTGTTACCGTCGAGAGGCCGGAAGCGCAGATAACCGGTACCGAGACGACACGGCTAATTTCATAGGCGGCGGCCAGGGTGGGGGCAGCCTTCTCGATCAGGCCCAGGGATCCCCCGTGAACCGGCTCGGCACTGGTGCTGCCCTCGGTTTGGATGAGATCGGCTCCCAGATCCTCCAGTTTCTCGGCCAATTCTGCCTGTTGATTCAGAGGCAGAGTGTGGGGAACGGTTACCGACAAGAGCGTGCGGGGCAGAAGAGAGCGGGTTCGGCGGGTAAGGTCTAGGACTTCCGCTGCGGAGAAGATGCGGCCTGAAGGGTAGAAGCTGTCGTAATTGCCGATCTCGGCCATGTCTGCTCCTGCCTGTACGGCTGCGGCCAACTGCTGCGGCTCCACCGCCGACACACAGATGGGCAGATCGATCTGGGCGCGTACCCGCTGCACCAATTCGGGGCTGGCAGCGATATCCACCCAAGTGGCCCCTCCCTGTTGGGCGGCGCGGGTGATGCTCAGAACCGACTGCAGGTCGAAGTTTTGTAGACCGCTGATGATCTTGAGGGCCCGACGTTGGGCCAGAGCGTCGAAAAGAGCAGCGTGAGAGGCAGTGGTCATAGGCTCGTCAGCTTGTGGAAAGGCAGTCTAAGAGGAGTGAAAACAAATGGCTGCTAAAACTGGGCTTGGGGAAGCCTTTGCTCAGTCTAGAGGGTTTGCCTCAATCCCACAAGGGTCCCTCTTTACCCCATCATCCCAGTCCTTTTGGCTCACCACAATTCTTCAATAGATTCAATAGAATAGGGATCCCTTCTTGCAAGCCATCATGTATCGCTCTCCCTTCCCCTTCCTGGGCCTGCCTGAGCCGGATCCGGAGATGGCCCAAGCAATTCTCCTGCCCGTCCCCTACGAGGCCACCACCTCCTATGGCAAAGGCACCGCCAAAGGCCCTCAGGCGCTGTTGCAGGCTTCTGCCTATGTGGAGATCTACGACGAGGTACGGGATCGCCAGCCAGCTCTTCACCCCGACTTCTCGGAAGAGATCTCCCGCTACTGGACGGCCCCCCCGGTGGAGTTGGAAGGTCTGGGATCTTCCGCCCAGGAACTGGCTATGGCCGAAATCCAGCGTCGCGCTGCCGAGTGGGTGAGACCGGGGCGGTTCCTGCTTTCCATTGGTGGGGAGCACTCCATCAGCGGGCCCCTGATTGCTGCCCACCTGGCCCATTATCCGGAGCTGCACGTCCTGCAAATCGATGCCCACTGCGACCTGAGAGATAGCTACGAGGGATCCCGCTATTCCCATGCTTCTGCCATGGCCCGCGTGGTGGAGCAAGTGGGCAGCCGCCTCACCCAAGTGGGGATCCGCTCCATCTGCGCCGAAGACCGCCAGACCATTCGCGAGCGCCGTCTGCACACCTTTTTTGCCCACAGCTTGCACACCAAGCCAGCCCAGGAGTGGATCCCAGAGGTGATTGCCACCTTGGGCCCCCAGGTTTACCTGACGGTGGATGTGGATGGGCTGGATCCCGCTGTGGTGCCGGCCACCGGTACCCCCGAACCTGGCGGCTTGGGCTGGTGGGAGACGGTGGAGCTGATCCGGGCACTAGGACAGCAACGGCAAATCATCGGCGCCGATGTGGTCGAGCTGTCGGTCACGGGAGAACGGGAAACCGATCGCCGCAGCGCCTTCACGGTCGCCAAACTGGCCTATCAGATCTTGGCTGCGGCCTTGGGTTAAGCTCAAGAAGAGCTTGGCCGGCCATCCCCGGGGCACCTGTTCGAGTTCTTTAGGTTTTTGGGTAACACACCTGTGAAATCGGCCCACCCCCGTCGTCCTGCTTTTGAACTTCCCGCTTTGTCCTGGATTCCCTTGGTGGGTGGGGCATTGCTGCTGATCCTCTTGGCCACCTTGCTGCAGTGCTTGGTGGTGGTGCCTGCCGGCACACGGGCCGTGGTGTTCAACTCCCTGACGGGGCTGAAGCCGCAGCCGCTGGGAGAAGGGCTGCACCTCCTGCTGCCGCTGGTGGAAACGCCTATCTTCTACGACGTGCGCACCCAAACCTACACCATGGCCTCCCAACGCTCCGAAAACCAGGGGGATGATGCGTTGAAAGTGCTCAGCGCCGACGGCCAGCAGATCTCCCTCGATGTCTCGGTGCGCTTTCGCTTGGATCCCGACCAAGTGGCCCACCTGCACCAGACCATTGGCCCTTCCTACGTGGACAAAGTGATTCGCCCAGAGGTGCGGACGGTGGTGCGCAATGAACTGGCTTTGCACCGCGCCATCGCCGTTTTCTCGGAAGAACGCGAGCAGATCCAGGAAAATGTGGAGCGGCAGCTCTCCAGCATTTTTGCTGAGAATGACCTGATCTTGCAAAACGTGCTGCTGCGCAATGTCCGCTTCTCCGACCAATTCCAAACGGCCATCGAGCAAAAGCAAATTGCCGAGCAAGAGAAAGAGCGGGAACGCTTCCTCGTGGAAAAAGCAGAGCTGGAAAAACAACGATTGGTGATCCTGGCAGAAGGAGAAGCCCAAGCCATTCGCCTCCAGGGGGAAGCCCTGAAGCAAAACCCAGAAGTGGTGCAGTTGGACTACGCGCGCAAACTGGCGCCCGGCACCCGCGTGATCATCTCCCGACCGGATCCCTGGCAGCGGTAGCGGACAGCCCGTTGGCTCTGGGTTCTGCAAAAATCTATCCCAGAGCATTGTTGCCAATTGGAACGAGAATGGGGATAGCGATCCCCGGCCTGCTGACCTGACGATGCCCCTTGACGAGCAGCTCATCCACAGCCGCATTCAGGCCATCCGAGCCCAGATCCCAGACCATGTGGAGATCATGGCAGTGAGCAAAGGCTACAGTGCCGACCACATCCGCGCCGCCTATCGGGCTGGGATCCGCCACTTTGGGGAGAGTCGAGTGCAAGAGGCCGCCGTCAAACAAGGGCAACTGCAAGATCTGACCGATATCGTCTGGCACTTGATCGGGCATCTGCAGACCAACAAAGTCAAACCGGCCCTCAAGCAATTTGCCTGGATTGACAGCGTCGATAGCTTGCGCCTGGCCAAGCTGATCAACCAAAAGGCTTGGGAGCTGCACCTCACCCCCAAGCTTTGCCTGCAGGTTAAATTGGCTCCGGATCCCAATAAGTTCGGCTGGCTCATCCCCGATCTGTTGCAGAGCCTCCCCGAACTGAACCAACTGCTGCAAGTGCAAATTGTGGGCCTGATGACCATTTTGCCTTTGGGCTTGAGCTCAGAGGCGGCCCTAGACCTGTTTCGCAAGCTGGCCGAACTGGCCGATTACATCCAGCGCAGCGGCTATGAACATCTGCAGGTGCACACCCTCTCCATGGGCATGTCCGACGATTACCTCCTGGCGGTGGCAGCAGGCTCTAACTTGATCCGGCTGGGGCGCGCTTTGTTTGCCGACGCCGAGCAGGAATAGATGTGACCTCTGTGAAGCCGTTAAATTGTGATTAAATTTTGTGTAAAGCCGTGCAACTCCCCAGTCGCCCTGCGGGGCACCTTTGGGGCGAGAGTTCGGCTTGGATAATCAAAAGTGGGGGGATCCCGCCCAGGATTTGCCCTATTGGGGAAATTTTGGGGAAATTTGTAATCATTTGCGTTACTTCCGTTAACGTGGGCTCAATCCAGACGGGGAGCAGAGTTCAATCCTGCCAAACAACGGCTTGGCAAGTGAGATGACATCTTCACTTCTTCTGGGTAAACTCTAGTCGTCGAATCAATGGGGTTTTGTTAACCTACGTTAGCCCCCACCTGCTTCGGCAGCTTCCTGAGCAAACCCTGTCTCAGCCTATTGAAAGACTTTGACCGAGAATAAAAGGACGCCCCCTAGCTTGAGTGAGCCACTCAGGATCCAATCAGGAGCCTGAATCCTACGCTCGCCGTAAACCCATGACCTGTAGTGAGGATGTGCATATGAATGTCAATGGAATCTGGAGCAGGGTAAGAGATTTTGTGGGTCTGAATGATCCCGTGGACGGCCTGGAGGAGTACTCTGAAATGGAAGGGCAGGATGATTACCAACTGCTCTACGAGGGACGCCGTTCCCAACCGGCTGCTCCCCCCGAAGAGGAGGAAGTGAGTACCCTTCCGCGAGGGCGGCGGCAACGGGGAGTGGAAGCGGGGGAGGGCTCTGCCGGTCGAGAAGAGTCGCGGGGCCATCGGCGCAGTCAACATCGGGATCGCTCAGCAGGGGGCAGTATGGGGAGCAACGTGATTGGATTACCGGGCGTAAACCCACCCACCAGTGAAGTGGTGGTGATGGAGCCGCGCAGCTTCGATGAGATGGCTCAGGTTATCCAGTACCTACGGGAGCGCAAGACGGTGATCATGAACTTGACCCTAATGGATCCCGCTGAGGCGCAGCGCTCTGTGGATTTCGTTGCCGGCGGCACCTACGCCATCGATGGCCACCAAGAGCGCATCGGAGAGAACATTTTTTTGTTCACCCCCAGCACGGTGATGGTTTCCACCCCCAGTAGCCAAGTGGTGCAGCCGCTGCAGCGCCCTTTGCAAAGCCCTACCCCCCTCTGGCCCAGCACCTATGAGCATCTGCAGGCAGTAGGTCAGCACTAGTTGCTATGGAGCGGCCACTGCTAAGTGTTATCGGGGGTGGAGCCATGGGATCCGCCCTGCTGCGGCGTTGGGTAGCTGTGGGAGTTTATCCCGCAGCGCAGGTGGCCTTGCGGGAGCCTGATCTGGATAAGGCTGTGGCCCTGCAGCAGGAGCTGGGTATCCGATTGTTGGCGGATCCATCCCAGGCGGGAGAGTCTGAGATTCTGTTTCTGGCCGTTAAACCGCAGCTCTTCCCGGCAGTGGTGGCTGAGATGGGCCGGCTGTCCGCCACAGAGCTGGTGATCTCGATTATGGCCGGGATCCCCTTGCAGCAGTTGCAGCAGGCTTTTCCCAAACAAAAGGTGGTGCGCACGATGCCCAACACGCCGGCGCTGGTGGGGGCGGGCATAACGGCCATCAGCTACGGGCCAGGGGTGACGCCTATGCAGGTGGAGCAGGTGGAGAAGCTGTTTCGCGCGGTGGGCGAGGTGGTGACGGTGGCCGAAAGCCAGATGGATGCGGTGACGGCACTTTCGGGTTCCGGGCCGGGGTATCTGGCGGTGATTCTGGAAGGGCTGATCGACGGAGGGGTACAGGTGGGGCTGCCGCGTCCCATTGCTACCCAGTTGGCCCTGCAGACCTTGGCGGGTACTGCTGCCCTCTTGCAGCAAGAAAATCTGCACCCTGCCGTTCTCAAAGACCGGGTCACCAGTCCAGGGGGGACGACCATTGCCGGGATCCAAGCCTTGGAGCAGGCGGGGGTGCGGGGAGCCCTGATGCAGGCAGTGCGAGCGGCCTACGAGCGCTCTTGCCAGTTACAGGGATCCTAGCGGGCCAGCAGCCCTTGCCACAGGGGGCGGGTGATCCAATTCCATCCCACCTTGAGCTGGTGTTCCAGGGTGGGCAGGCGCACCAAATAGGCAGTTCGCCGGGCCAAATAGCCCAGGGGGCCGGTCAGGGTGAGGCCGCCAAGGGCAGAAAGCACCGCCGTATCCACCCCCAGGCTGAGCATTTCCCCCAGAGAAAAGTAGCGAAAGGGCAAGAGAGGCCGCTCCTGGGTGAGCAAAGCCCACAGGTTCCAGGCGCAATAACCGGCCTGTTGAAAAGCCGCTTGGGCTGTGGCCGGCACCGGCTTGCCCTCCGCATCCACCACCGCTGCTGCATCTCCCAAGGCAAAGATCTCTGGGAAGGTGGGGGTTTGTAGGGTGGACAAAACCTGTAGCCGTCCCCGCTCCGTTTTGGGCAGATCCAAATTGGCAATCACCGCTGCCGGTCGGGTTCCGACAGTCCACAGCACAGCATCCACAAGATCTGTGGCGATCTCCTGGCTCTCCAGCCGTTGCAGCTGCAGACGGAAGGGAGGGGCGCCGTTCTCGTTAAGGGCCTCGATGCCCAAGACCTTGGTTTGCAACTCCACCTGCACCCGCCGTTGGGCCAGCGCCTCTTGGGCCGCCTCCCGGCTGGAGGGAGCAAAGCCGGACAAGATTTGGGATCCCAACTCGATGAGGCGGATCCGTCCCCGCCAGCCCAGCCGATCCGCCAATTTGCAGGCCAATTCCACGCCACTAGCCCCTGCTCCTGCAATGGCCAGAGCCACAGGCTGAGCCGGATCCCGGTCTTCCAACGCCTTCAGGTGGGCGCGCAGCCGCTGAGCATCTGCCAGGGTGCGAAAGGGAAAAGCAAACTCCGCCGCTCCCGGAACGCTCTCCAGAGGGGTTTCTCCCCCCAGCGCCAGCACCAGCGCGTCATACTCCAAGCTCTGCCCATCTTTCAGCTCCACTCGGCGGGCTTGAGGGTCAATGGCCTGGACAGATCCGCGGCGAAACTGCACCGATCCCGGGGGCAGCAGATCTTGAAAACGGGGGGCCACCTCCCAGTCTTCCATTTCTCCGGTGAGCAGCTCATAAAGCAGGGGGGCAAAGACGAACCGCTCCTGCCGATCGACCAAGGTGATCTGGGGTGGTTCTGGCCAGGGTTGCCGGCTCAGTTCCAAAGCTGTGTACAACCCGCCAAAGCCGCCCCCAAGAATGCAAATGCTATTCATGCTCGGATGGTTCACGTGACGTTATCAGACGTTATCAAAGTTGCGCGAAAGGCCCCGACTGAACAATCACACCCTGCTGATGCAGAAGGGGCAACGAGGGATGGCCCACCTTGGGCTTGAATTGATTTAAACTTTCCCGGCTAGACTTCTCCAGCGTAGTCTTTGTTGCCCCAGCTTTGCCAAGCCGGCACTTCTGACAGGGAAGCCCGTCGCTCGTCCAGCCAAGTTTGGAGAATTACCGCCGCCGACTGCTGATCGATTAAGCCCTTCTGGGCTTTGGCCGGGATCCCCGCCTCGCGCAGGTCCCACTCCGCCTGCACGGTGCTCAGGTATTCATTGACGGTAACAATGGGAAGATCCACGGCCACCTGCAAAGCGCGCACAAACCGCTGGACTTTGCGGGCCTGGGATCCCACCGACCCATCCGCCAGAAGGGGGATCCCCACCACCACCACGGTGGCCTGGCGGCGGCGGATCCACTCCTGCACTTGGGCAATGTCCTCTGAGAGGGAACGGCGCTGGATCACCCCCAGGCCAGTAGCCAGCAGCCCCAGCCGGTCGGAGCCGGCCACGCCAATGCGGCGGTTGCCTACATCCAGCCCCAGCGCTGAAAGGGGATCCCTTGTGGCAGAATAGTTCAGGCTTATCGACATCCTTGCTGATCTTTATGGCTGCCTGGCCCCCTTTGGGGCTTGCAGTTTCCGTTCCTCTATCCTCTCTCGATGACCCTGTTTGGAGCAACACTCGATGACCAGCGCTACCCTGTCTCTCCCGAAGCATGAAGTGAAAGATCTGAACCTCGCCCCCCTGGGCAAGCAACGGATCCAGTGGGCGGCGCGGGAGATGCCGGTGCTGGCCCAGATCCGGGAGCGCTTTGCTCAAGAAAAGCCCTTTGCCGGGCTGCGCTTGGTGGCCTGCTGCCACATTACGACCGAAACGGCCAACCTGGCCCTGGCTCTACAAGCAGGGGGGGCGGATAGCGTTCTCATTGCCAGCAATCCCCTCTCCACCCAGGACGATGTGGCCGCCAGCCTGGTGGCGGACCATGGCATTTCGGTGTTTGCCCTCAAAGGAGAAGATGTGGCCACCTACCGCCGCCATGTCCAGATTGCCCTAGATCACCGCCCCAACCTGATTATCGACGATGGCGGAGATGTGACGGCGGAGCTGGTGCAGCACCGTCAGGAGCAACTGTCGGAGCTCATCGGCACCACGGAAGAGACCACCACTGGCCTGGTGCGCCTTAGGGCCATGCTCAAGGCGGGGGTGCTCAGCTTCCCGGTGATGACCGTCAACGACGCCGAGACCAAACACCTGTTCGACAACCGCTACGGCACCGGCCAATCCACCCTGGACGGGATCCTGCGCTGTACCAACATCCTTCTGGCCGGGAAGACGGTGGTGGTGGCTGGCTACGGCTGGTGCGCCAAGGGAGTGGCCATGCGGGCCCGCGGCATGGGATCCCAGGTGATTGTCACGGAAGTCAACCCGGTGCGGGCTCTGGAGGCGGTGATGGACGGCTTCCGGGTGATGCCGATGGAAGAAGCCGCTGCTCTGGGGGACATCTTCATCACCGTCACCGGCAACAAGCACGTGATTCGCGGCGAGCACTTCGACCGCATGAAGGATGGGGCGATGGTCTGCAACGCCGGCCACTTTGACATTGAAATCGACCTGGTGGCGCTGCAGGAGCGGTCCGTCTCCCGACAGACGGTGCGCCCCTTTGTGGAAGAATACCGTCTGCAGTCGGGCAAGTCAGTGGTGGTGCTGGGGGAAGGCCGCCTGATTAACTTGGCTGCTGCCGAAGGGCACCCTGCCAGCGTTATGGACATGAGCTTTGCCAACCAGGCCCTGGCCTGCGAATACCTGGTGAAAAACCGGGGCCGCTTGGCCCCAGGGCTTCACCCCATTCCTCTCGAGGTGGACGAGGCCATCGCCCGCCTCAAGCTCAAGGCCATGGGGATCCAAATCGACAGCCTCACCCCCGAGCAGATCGAGTACGGCAACACCTGGACTGCCGGGACTTGAGGGTGGGTGCTGGCGCTACGAACCTGAGATACATCCTAAAACCTGTCGCACCTGGGCCAACTCGTCAGCAGGGAGGCGAGCTTTCAACTCCTTCTCCCAGCGATCCAGCCAGTTGCACAGTACCTCCGGCAGACAAACCTTTTGGTTATAGAGCTCACACACTACCCAAAGGCTGCCGTGGACGACAACGCCGCTCTCCGCGCAAGCTCTGCGCAACCGGCCATCGTTGGAGAGGAGCGTAGAGCTGCTGGTACGGCAGTAGTGAAGACACAATGCGTCAGCTATCGACAACCCACTTTTCTTCAGAACCATTGCCTCTGGAAGCCACGTTTCCTGCACCTGGACAACCTGCACGCCCAAAGCAAGAACCTGGGACTTGCAAGGGTCATCGACTTCTGCCAGTACCACGTCAAGCACCTCCAGACTTGCCAGTCTTGCCAAGGATTCCAGCCCCCCAACCTTGGCGAAGTCAATGAGGATGTTGGCTTCAGGCATAGCTGCCCCTCTCATTGTCTCCGCCGAGGCGCGTTTGGGTAACTCCAACAGGTTGTCCAGAGATCCATCCAATGGAATGAGAGTGGGATCACCACTTCAGCCTAGCCCCGGTGCACCTGGGCCCAGACACGGGTGGGCAGGCTCCAGATGTAGATAAAGCCTTCGGCGGCGCGGTGGTCGAATTGATCCCCTTCCCCGTAGGTGGCCAGCTCTGGGTTGTAAAGAGAGTAGGGAGAGCGACGGCCCACACAGACCGCCTGGCCCTTGTGCAACCGCATCCGCACGACACCGGTGACGCTTTTCTGGGTGGCGCGGATAAAGGCGTCCAGAGCCTCCCGCAGCGGCGAGTACCAAAGGCCGTTGTAGATCAACTGGCTGTAGGTGGTCTCGATGCCGTACTTGTAATGGATGACATCGCGGGTGAGGGTGAGGCTTTCCAGCTCGCGGTGGGCTTGGATCAAGACCATTAGAGCAGGGCACTCGTAGATCTCCCGCGACTTGATCCCCACCAGGCGGTTTTCAATCATGTCGATGCGGCCCACCCCATGCAGGCCAGCTAAGGAGTTGAGCTGCTCGAAGAGGGCTTTGGGACTGAGGCGCTGCCCATCCACCCCGACAGGGATCCCTTGCTCGAACTCAATCTCCACGTAGGCGGGCTCGTCGGGTGTCTGGGAAATAGGCCGGGTGAGGGCATACACTTCCTCCGGCGGCTCCCGGTCGGCATCTTCTAGGATGCCGGCTTCAGCGCTGCGGCCCAAAATGTTGAGGTCGATGCTGTAGGGGCTGGACTTCTGCACGGGCATGGGGATCCCGTAGCGCTCCCCATAGGCAATGGTCTCCTCGCGGGTCATCCCCCACTCGCGGGCAGGGGCCAACACTTTGAGCTGGGGATTTAAAGCAGCAATAGCCAGATCAAAGCGCACCTGGTCGTTGCCTTTGCCGGTGCAGCCGTGGGCCACCGCATCGGCGCCCACCTCTTCCGCCACTTCCACCAGCAGCTTGGCAATCAGGGGTCGGGCCAGGGCCGTGGAAAGGGGGTAGCGCTGCTCGTAGAGGGCGTTGGCCTGGATGGCCGGGAAGGCATAGTCGGTAATGAGGGCCTGGACAGCCTCCCGCACCAGAGATTGCTCTGCCCCCGCCCTGAGGGCTTTGGCCTGAATGGCCTCCAGCTCCGCCCCCTGCCCCAAGTCGACTGCCAGGGCCACCACCGATTCCACCCCCCACTCGTGCTTGAGATAGGGAATGCAGACGGAAGTATCCACCCCGCCTGAATAGGCCAATACCACCTTCTTTGCCCGTCCCATGGGATCCCGCCGTTGCCGTTAAAAAGTTGCTAGCCCATTATGCCCTGTGGCAGGGATCCTGGCTGGCCTCAATGTCGGTTTCCTCAGCTATTCTCAAGGGGATTTCTCCTGCCGGGGAAAGGCCGGGGGTGTGAGTGAGCATGGCTGGCAAAAAGACGGCTGCGGCGTGCCGGGGATCTGAGCCCAAGCGAACTGTGGGGCTGGGGATCCTGTCGCTGCTGAGCTTTGTGGCCGGGATGGGGTTTGCCGCCCTCTCCCAGCCAGAGGTGGGATCCCCTGTTGCCGTCTCCGAGCCGGAGGTGCCCCGTTTTACCGCCCACGGTTGGCCCTTGTTGGATCCCTTGCCGCAGCCGGACGAGATTTGGGAGTGCGAGCTGGTGGTGGTGGGCGGATCCCTGGGAGGGGTGGCAGCGGCAGGCCATGCCATGCGAGGGGGGGTGCAGACCTGTCTCATCGAGCTCACCCCTTGGCTGGGGGGTCAGATTACCTCCCAGGGGGTATCGGCCATTGATGAATCGCTGCCGATGCGGCAACGGGGCAATTTTTCCCGCCACTGGCTGGAGTTCAAGGCCTTGATCGAAAGCCAGCCGGTGCATCTGCCGGCCTGGACAGGGATCCCGCCGGGAACCCGCGTATCCGAGATCAACAGCTGCTGGGTGGGAGGGCTGTGTTTTCCGCCCCAGGCCGGGCTGCAGGCGGTGGAAACCTGGCTGCAACAGGCAGCCCAAAATGCCCCCAACAGCCGCTGGGCTACCCAAACGGCTTTTAAGGGGGCCACCTTCAGCGCCGATGGATCCCGGATTGAAAGCATTTACGCTGTGCAGCGGCAGCCGCGGGATCCCGATTTTGTGCCGCCGGGACGGCTGTGGCGGGAGCTGGTGAGCTGGTATGGCTGGCAGGAGACGGAAGTTTTTGCCAAACGGGTGTTGAGGCTGCAGGCACCACCAGGCCGCAACCTGTTTGTTGTCGATGCCACCGATACCGGCGAGCTGGTGGGCTGGGCCGGGATCCCCTATCGGCTGGGTTCGGAAGGGCGAGACGTGACCGGAGAGCCCAATGCCGCCCCCGCCAGCAACCCGGAGTGCACTCAAGCCTTTACCTTTCCCTTCGTGCTGGCCATCCACGACGATGGCGGTCGCTCCCGCGCCGAGCTGGTCCAGCTGCAGCCGGGCTATTCCCGCGCCGAACACCGCCGCGAGTTCGACATGGAGGGTTTCCCCACCTTCAGCGGCCAGAGCTTTTTCAATTACCGCCGCATCGTCAGCAAGGGCCGCCGGGATCCCTTCTACAGCACGCCTGTTCCAGGCGACCTGACGCTGGTGAACTGGAACCGCGGCAACGACTGGGGGATCATGAACCCGCCCCTGATCCTGACGGAAGAGCGGCTAGTGGCCTCAGGGCAGCGCCACAACTGGCTGGGGGGCCTGGATGTCTCGGCCATCAAAGATGGAGAAAACCACGCCCTGCTGTTTGCCGAGTGGCTGATGGAAACTCAATCCCGCTCTGGCTATCCCCTGTCCTTGGTGTTTGCCGAAGAGTCCTTGCTGGGCACCCGCTCCGGCCTCAGCCTCTACCCATACATCCGGGAAGGTCGACGCATTCTGGGGCGATCTGCCTACGGCCAAGCGGAGTTCCTGATGTTGGAGCAGGATATTCGCGTCGGCACCACTGGGGGACGGGACTTCAGACCTACCGTGGTGGGGGTTACCCACTACGCCATCGATATCCACGGCTGTCGCTACCGCAACTGGGAGCCCTCTCTTTCGGCCAGCTCCGCGCCAGTCAACGAGTTTTCCGTCCGTCCCATTCTCATTCCCTTGGAAGCCCTGATCCCGCAGAAGGTGGATAACCTGCTCATCGGCGGCAAAGGGATCGCCGTCAGCCACATTGTCAACGCCGCCACCCGCGTGCATTACGGTGAATGGACCATCGGCTCGGCAGCAGGGCTGACCGTGGCTTGGCTGCACAGCCAGGATCCCAGCTTGATCCCAGCTCAGATCGTACCGCAAGGCAAAATAGCCGATTTACAGCGCTACCTGATCTCCCATGGGCAAAGACTGCAATGGTGAACCCAGAGGACACCGTCTCAGCGCGAACGACAGATCCCCACCCAATCGACCCAATTTTTCCGATATCGGGGCCCTAGCCCTCAGAGGGAAGGGAATCGGGATCCCTGCCTGCGCGGGCATCTTCGCTACTTTTGCCATAGCGCTGCTGCCGCCACCACACCAACAGGGGGCTGGCGATAAAAATGCTGGAATACACCCCCAAAGTAAAGCCAATGAGCAGGGCAATGGCAAACCCCTTCAAGGTAGCTCCCCCGAAAATGGCGATGGCAACTAGGGGCAGCATCGTCGTCAGGGTGGTGTTCAGGGAGCGGGCAAAGGTCTGGTTCAGAGATAGGTTTACCACCTCGGCCAGGCTGACCTTGCGGCTCACCAGACGCAGATTCTCGCGGATGCGGTCGTAGATGACCACGGTGTCGTTGACGGAAAAGCCGATGATGGTCAGCAGCGCCACCACAAACAGGCTGTCCGCCTCCATACCCACCGTCAGGCCCAAAAGGGCAAATAGCCCTATCGTCAACACTACATCGTGCAGCAGCGCCACAATGGCAAACACCGCGTAATCCCACTGGAAGCGCAGGGCCAGGTACAGCACGATGAGCCCGAAAGAGATGAGCACCGCCACGATGCCGGAACGCAAGAGCAAACGCCCCACCGTCGGGCCAACCGTCTCGACCAGATTGCGCTGGAAGGGGGCAACCTCCTGCCGCAGGGTGGCTTCCACGGCCAGCCGCTCTTGCTCAGTCAAGGGGGGCATGCGGATCAGGGCTTCCTGGCCCGTTTGGGTGTCCAGCTGGATGATGCTGGTGCCCAGGTTGTGTTCCTGCAGCGCCCGTCGCAGCTCCTCGGTGGTGACAGGCCGCTCAAAGCTCAGATCCAGCAAGGTGCCGCCGGAAAAATCCAACCCCAGCCGCAGGGGAGTTCCCAGAGAAGCCAGGGAAAAGGCCATGCTGACCAGCCCCACCAGCAGCACCGCCAAGGACAAGCTGAACCACAGCTTGCTCCGTCCAACAATGTCGAAGCGATAGTCGAGCAACCGAGAGGCGGGATCTACGGGGGATAGCTCTTGAGCCGTCATGATTGGGCCGCCTCCATCCGAACGCCGTAAAACTCAGGTTTGCGCAAGCTGGGGATCCCCATTGCCGCCAAGAGCAGGCTACGGGTGCAGGTGATGGCCGTAAAGAAGCTCACCAGAATGCCAATGCCCAGGGTTACCGCAAACCCTTTCACCAGTCCCATCCCCAGCCAGAAAAGCACGCCACAGACCAAAAGGGTAGTCACATTGCTGTCCAGGATGCTGCTGAAGGCGCGGTTAAACCCTTCCGAAATGGACTTGTAGATGGATTTGCCGGCCCGCAACTCTTCTTTGATGCGCTCGAAGATCAGCACATTGGCATCCACCGCCATGCCGATGCTGAGGATAAAGCCGGCGATCCCCGGCAGAGTCATGGTTACCCCCAGCAGTTGGAAGAGAGCAAAGGTACAGAGGGCGTAGATAAGCAGAGCAATGTCCGCAATCAGCCCTGGCAGGCGATAGTAGGCCACCATAAAGAGGAAAACCAGCACCAGGCCCCCGATCCCGGCATAGAGGCTGCGGCGCACGCTCACTTCCCCCAAAGTGGCCCCGACGGTGCGATTTTCGATCACCTGAATGGGAACCGGCAGCGCCCCTGCCTTGAGCTTGACCGCCAAGTCAGTGGCGGTTTCCACCGTAAAATTGCCCGTGATCACCGCCGTCCCGCCGGTGATGCCGGTGCGGGCAAACTCCGGCCCCACGATCGGGGCACTGATCAACACGTCGTCCAGAAAAATGCCCAATGGACGTTCTGTTCCGGCCAGATCTCGGGTGAGCTGAGTAAACTTTTCTGCCCCCTCCGGCTTGAACTCCAGCAGCACCTCCCAACTCTGGGATCCGCGGCGAGGGGCTTGGGGATAGGCATTGCGCAGCAGATCCCCGGTGAGGCCGACCCGCTCAAACAGAGTATCCGGATCCTCCCCCGCTGTTATCTCTCCCCGCTCGTTGCGGGGCAGCGCGCCGACGGGAACCAAGCCCTTGCGAAACTCCAGTTGGGCTGTATCTCCAAGGAGAGCAATGGCCCGATCCGGATCCGCCACCCCCGGCAACTGCACGAACAGGCGGTCTTGGCCGCTGATCTGCACCAGAGGCTCAGCCACCCCCAGCCCGTTGATCCGCTGCTGGATGACGGCCTCTACCCCCTGCATCACTTCGGGGGTGATTTCAGGCACCTCCTCGGTGGGCACAGCTTGTAGCGTGAGCTGGGTTCCTCCCTTGAGGTCAAGGCCAAGGCGAACCTCCCGGCTGAAGCCCAAGTAAACGAGGGCAACCACCACGGCCAAGATGAAGATCAGCCCTCGCAAAAAGGAGAGCCGACTGAGCCACGACGCTGAGGATCTAGCCATACTGCTGAGAAGGTGAGGAACACGGTCGCACTCGATCTGAGGCTCTTAGGATTTTGGCACTTTGTAAACTACCCGACCCTACACCGCCTTAGCAGTGTAGCGCGGGCTTTCAGTAGCCCTGAGCCTGTTATGCTCTACCAGAGAACAAAACAAGCCCGAACCTCTAGGCTGGTTTACGACAGCCCCCAAAAGCGCAATCACATTCGCACCATTCAAATCCGCATC
>NZ_JBSSDE010000048.1:0-22181 GCF_054060435.1 Thermostichus sp. MS-CIW-34
TAAACCAGCCTAGAGGTTCGTGGTTGGCTTGCCAACTGCAGGGCTACCGAAAGCCCGCCCTGTACTGCGAAGCAGTCAGGGTCGGGTAGTTTACTGCCAGCTTTTTGCGCTTCTTGTACAGGAAAGCGAGATCCTTAGCCCAGGAGGTTGGCGGGCCGACTCAGTTGGATCCCCTGCGAGAGCTGGGGTTGAACTTGTGGGGGATCCTCACTTGGCCAATTTCCTTGGGGCTGGTCGTCTTCTCCTGCTGGGTGCTGTATCGATTTGGCCCCAGCCTGCGCCGACCCCAAATCCCGATTTGGCCGGGGGCCATCGTGGCCAGCCTACTGTGGGTTGGGGTGTCGTGGGGGTTGCGGATTTACGTGGAGCACTTTGGGCAGTTCAACCAAGTCTACGGGGCGGTGGGGGCGGTTATTGTTCTGCTGCTCTGGGTTTGGCTCACTTCCTTGGCGCTGCTGTTTGGGGATCAAATCAACATCGCCCTCTACCAGGCGCGAAAATGGATTGCAGAACGGGATCCCTAGCCCCACCCCAAATCCGAGTTATGGATGCAGACGGAAATTCTTTCGCCCACTCCTGAGCACATTGCCGTAGCGGCTGCGGCCTTGCTGCAGGGCCAGTTGGTGGCCATCCCCACGGAGACGGTTTACGGCCTGGCGGGCCATGGCTTGGATGAGCAGGCAGTGGCGAACATTTTTGCCGCCAAGGAGCGCCCCCGCTTCGATCCCCTGATCCTGCATCTGCCGGCTGGGGTGACCCTAGAGCAATTGCAGGGGTGGCTGGTGGATGTGTCGGCTTTTACTCCCACCGCCCGTGCTCTGCTGGGATCCCTGATCGACACCTTCTGGCCGGGGCCCCTAACCTTGGTGCTGCCCAAGTGTCCCACCGTGCCGGATCTGGTGAGCAGCGGGTTGCCTACTGTTGCCCTGCGGGTGCCTGCTCACCCGGTGGCTCAAGCTTTGCTGCAGGCGGTGCAAACCCCTCTGGCTGCCCCCAGTGCCAATCGCTTTGGCCGCATCAGCCCCACCTCAGCCCAGGCCGTCTATGCAGAGTTGGGAGGGCGGATCCCTTACATCTTGGATGGGGGAGAGTGTGCTGTGGGCCTGGAGTCCACCGTGCTAAAGCTCAGCCCCGAAGGGATCCCAACGCTGCTGCGCCCAGGAGGGATCCCACTGGAAGCCCTGGAGGCCCACCTGGGGTTGCCCATCCGGTTGCCCCCAGAACAGGCCCCCAAGGATGGCACAACGGGCCCGCCAGAAGCGCCGGGACGACTGAGCAGCCACTATGCCCCCAGTAAGCCCCTCCGGCTTTTGCCCACCCCTTTTGCCCAGCTTCAGCCCGGCGATTGGCAACAGGTGCAGCACCTGACAACCGGTCATTCCCACCTGGGCATCCTCAGCTTTGCCACGGATCCGCAGGCTCTGCTGAACACCCTCTCCCGCCATTGGCCGGGGATCACTTTCAGTTTGGAGTGTTTGGGTTCGGATCCCAAGGCAGCCGCCCGCGCCCTCTTTGCCAGCCTGCGCCGACTGGATGAGGGAGATGCTACGCTCCTGCTGGCAGAGCCCCCACCCATCTCGACGGGGTTGGGCTATGCGATGATGGATCGGCTACGCCGGGCCAGCAGCCTTTCGCGTTAGCGTCGCTTAGCGATATGGAACTCTCCCCCCTCGTTGCCATCGTAATGGGTAGCGATTCCGATTTGCCCACCCTTGCACCTGCCGCCCAGGTGTGTGAGGAGTTTGGGATCCCTTACCAATTGCAGATCCTCAGCGCCCATCGCACTCCCGAGGCGATGGTAGAGTTTGCCCGCTGCGCCCATACCCAAGGGATCCGCGTCATCATTGCCGGGGCAGGGGGAGCAGCCCATTTGCCGGGGATGGTGGCCTCTCTCACCCCCCTGCCGGTGATCGGGGTGCCGGTGCTCAGCCCATCCCTGCAGGGGATCGACTCCCTGTACTCAATTGTGCAAATGCCCAAAGGGATCCCGGTGGCCACGGTGGCCATTGGCAACGGCTACAACGCGGGTCTGTTGGCGGTGCAGATCCTAGCCAGTGGGGATCCCGATCTGCTCCGGCGGGTGATCGCCTATCGGGAAAGCCTAAAACAGGCGGTGCAGGAGAAAAACGACCAGTTGCAAGCCCAAGGGTGGAAAGCCTACCTCGACTCTATAAAGCATAAGAGCATAATTTAAGGAGCGTTGATCTATCTTGCCGCTTGCAAAGGGCCAGATAGGGCCGAGTTTTGGGAGTTGCCATCGGTGAAGCATCAATCGGGTCGCCCTTCTTCCGGCCAGGGATCCTGGCCAGAATATCTGCAGCGGGTGGGGCGTGGGGCAGTGGAGACGGGATCCCAAGTTGCTCTGTGGATCCTATCGGGGCCGCAGTGGCGGGTTTTGGCTCTGTCGGCCTTGGCGTTGGCAGGGCTGGCCTTCTGGAATGGGCGGCTGGCGCTCTCTCTGGGGGTGGGCACCTTGGTGATGTTGGGGCTACAGGGGGTGCGCAGCCCTGAGTTCAACCGCCGCTGGCAGGAGTGGCAAGCTTGGTTTCGGCAGGCGGATCGCTGGCTTTTGCTGGCAATTGGTTCGGGAGCAGCCGCCACCTTGGGCACCTACACCCTCATCTCCATCTGGGCAGAATCCACCCAACGCTGGCTGGCCACCGGTGCCATTCTACAGGGATTGGCCACTCTAGCCTTGTTGTCGCTGCTGTTTGGGGAGTGGCTCAGGGGCCGACAAGAGCGGCAACGGTCTCAATTGGAGCGCGACCTCAGCGACATTGCTTCTCCCGATCCCTTCCGACGGCTGGCGGGCGTTCGCCGCTTGCAGAGTTTAATGTCTCACTTGGATCCCGAGCAAACCCGGCTGGCGGTGGATTATCTGCGGTTGGCCCTCGACCAAGAGACGGTAGCGGTTGTGCGGGAAGCCCTGCTGGAGGCCCTACAGGGATGGGGGATCCTGCGCCGCCTCAACGATTTGACCAATCTCAAACACCCCAGCAGGGATCCCTCTTCAAACTAAGATAACGGCTGTCTTGGTCCTCAAGGGTTTGACTGGGATGATAAATTCAGTCCCTTGGGCAATCCGCCAAATAGATTGCTCACCTCAGGTTTAGCTAAACCGCCGAGAAGCCCCGCGCTGTATGCGTAGCAACCCTGCGGGAAGCTAGCTACAGGGTCGGGAGTATGTTACGCGGCATACCCCCTTTCCATCTAGGCTCAGGCTTGTCCCTCTGCCGCCAGCCCTATTGCAAAAAGCTTGCTTGGAGCTGGCCTGCAAGGAAGGCTAGAATCTTTTACTATGGGTAATCCTCTCCAGCCGCTCCCTTAGCCGCACTGTGCCAGCATGTATACCATTTCCGACTTTGACCGCCTGATCCAGTTTCTCCCAGTGGAGATCCGCCCTGAAGTGCAGATCGAGATCGGCACCCCTGACCAGTCTCGGGTTGTGCAGCCGTTGTGGCGCTTCCCCTGGCAAAAGTACTCTCGCTTTGCCATTGACCTCAGCCGTTGGCAGAAGCTGAGCCCTGACCAGCAGAAGATCTACTTCTTGCGAGAGGCGGTGATGGCCACAGAGCTGGCTTTGGGGGATAACTGGTCGGCGTTGTTGCTGTATCCCGCCTTGATCGGGGCCGGCAGCATGGGCATTTTGGTAGAGCTGCAGATGGGAGATAACCTCGGCGTTGGCTTAGCAGCAGGCTTGGCCGCGTCAGCGGTGTTTCTGTTGCGCAAAGCGGAGAAGGGCCAGAAGGCCCAGGTAGCAGCCGACGAGTTTGCCGTGCGCTATGCCTCCCAGAATGGCTACACCTCCGAGCAAGCTGCTGCTATCTTGCTGAGCGCGCTGCAGCAGGTGGCCATCCTCGAAGATCGCGTCAAGAACGACTACGACACCACCATGCGCCGCCGCAACCTGGAGTTCTTGGCGCAGCGGGGCCTGGGATCCGGCACCTTGACCATCAATCCTAAGTACCGCAACAAAGGCCAGAGCTCCAACCCCAATCCTTACCAAAACCCCTTCCAGCGCTGAGTCTTCAAGGCATGCGCAGCTCCCCTTCTACCTCGAGGCGGGTGTAGGGGCCGACGCGAAGGAAGCGCTCCCCCAGCATCTCGGCGGCGGCAGGCTGGATCCAGCCCATGCGCTGCAGCAGGTGCAAAGCCAGGGCATACTTGGCCCGGGCGGCTCCATCCTGGACCTTGATGGCCAGGCCCATGCCTTCCCCCACCCGGCCAATGCACTGGATCCCTTCAGCACCCGATTTGCTCACCAGATCCCCTTGAGTGGCCCGCATCAATTCCGTGTCGAAACACCCCTGTCCGGCCACCATCTCCGGGTGATGGGTCATGGCCCGTGCTACCGATTCCAAGTCGGGCCGCTCGCCGGCGGTCAGTTGGGCGAATAGAGAAGCCAGGTGGTTCAGTTGCAATTGGTAGGTGGGCACCCCACAGTCATCCCGCGCAAACAAAAACTCCTCCGAGGGCATTTGCAGCAAATCCGCCAACTTGGCCCGCACCAGCGCTTGCACCGGATGCTGCCGCTGGGCATAGTCCGACAAGGTCCAGTTTTGGGCGCGGCTGGCCATAAGCATGCCGGCATGTTTGCCGGAGCAGTTGTGGCAAAGGGGGCTGGGCTTGCCGGGTGGGGTGGGGCAGACCAGCAAATCGGGAGACAGATCGGCCCGCCACAGTATGCTGAACACCTGCCGCGCATGAGCCGTGGTGCCCTGATGGGATCCGCACATGATGGCAATATCTTTCTCGCTGAGGCGGTAGCGCTCGCGGATGCCGGTGGAGAGCATGGCCAGTGCTTGGAAAGGTTTGAGGGCAGAACGGGCAAAAACAGGGGTGGTGCTGTTGCCGGCCATGGCCAGAGAACGCCCGCGGCTATCGGCCACGACAGCTTGGCAATGATGGATAGATTCGGTCAACCCCTCCCGCAAGACATGGATTAAGAGTTCGGGGGCGGTGGAACGATTCTCAAATGACATGAAAACCTGGGAAAGGGCTGACGAAGCTGGGAAAGAGGGTGTGTACTCTTCAAATCATACGCGCAGATCCTACACGAAAAGTTGGCGGGATCCCCTAAAGTGGCAAAATAGAGCCGTTCCGCTGGGATCCCTAACCTCTGCCATGTCCCCCGATCCACTGGTTTTTTTGGTTTGTCACGGCAGCCGGGATCCCGATTATCAGCAGGCTTTGGCAGATTTGTTGGCACGGGTGCGGCAGCGGCTGGCCCCTCAGCCGGTGGAGCTGGCCCAGTTGGAAGGTCAGCCTCTCACCTTGGCCGAGCAGATTCAGGGACGGCTGGCAGCTTGGCTGGGCGCAGGCCGATCTCCCAATCAGGTGGTGCTGCTGTCACTGTTTATGGGCGAGGGATCCCATGTGGAAGAGGATTTACCGGCTGCGGTGAAGCAGGTTCAAGCTCGCTGGCCGCGCCTGCCCATCCGGTTAACACCCCCCATTGGCCAGCACCCGGCCCTCCTGGATCTGTTGGTGGCTCGCATTCTGGCTCCACAGCCCTCTTGCTCTGCAACGCTCAGGCAATCCGGCGAACGGGCAGATGCCTGGATTGTGCTTGGCCATGGCAGCCGTCTGCCGGGGTTTGCCGCCCAGCTCCAAGCAGGGATCCAAACTGTGCAACGGCGCTTGCCCGAGATCCCCTTGCATGTGGCTTTTGCTGCCCAGTCCCCCACCTTAGAAGCGGTCGTGATCCATTGCTTGCGCCTTAGCCAGTGCCGTCTACGGGTGCTGCCGTTTTTTCTCTTTCCAGGCGGTCTGCTGCGCGCCCTACAAGAACAGGCTCAGCGATTACAGCGGGAATGGCCTCTGCTCCAAATCCAGGTGGAGCCGCCCCTCTGGCGGGATCCTCAACTGATGCAGGCCATTGTGGAGACACTCCAGGCTTTTAGCCCGGCGCTGGAATAGCCGCATCTTTCCCGTTCCCTCAAAATGGATATTTCCAACAGCAATGACGCGACCAGGACTTGAGATGGGCAAAGTGTATTTGGTGGGGGCAGGGCCTGGGGATCCAGGGCTGCTGACGGTGAAGGGAAAGGCGCTACTCGCCCACGCGGATGTGGTCATCTACGATGCTCTGGTGGGATCCTCCATCCTGGAGCTGATCCCGCCGACGGCAGAACGGATCTATGCTGGCAAACACTGCGGCGCTCACACCTTGCCCCAGGAGCAGATCACAGCCTTGCTGATGGAGAAAGCTCGGACGGCAGCCGTGGTGGTGCGGCTCAAAGGGGGGGATCCCTTCATCTTTGGGCGGGGGGGAGAGGAGATGTTGGCTCTGGTGCAGGCCGGGATCCCAGTGGAGGTGGTGCCGGGCATTACGGCGGGCATTGCCGCCAGCGCCTATGCCGGGATCCCTCTCACCCATCGCGACCTCAGCTCCTCAGTTGCTTTTGTTACCGGACATGAGGCGGCAGGGAAATACCGCCCTCAGGTCAATTGGCGGGCTTTGGCCGGGGCGGTGGAAACCCTGGTGATCTACATGGGCATGCACAACCTCAGCCACATTGCCGCCGAATTGTTGGCCGGAGGGAAAGCTCCCGATACCCCGGTTGCTCTGATCCGCTGGGGCACCACTCCTGAGCAAGAGATTCATCTGCTCCGTCTGGAGACTCTGGTTGGACAGCCCTCACCCGTAGCACCGCCCTCGATTGTCGTGGTGGGAGCGGTGGTCAGCCTGGCCGGCTTGTTGCCCACCTTGCGTCCGCTAGCCTCGTATTGCTCCGCAACGCTTACAAAACCGGAATCTTCATGAACGCCTTTTTGCGCAAGTTGGGTGCCCTCTTCTCCGCCTACTACGCCTACATGCTGGAGTACCGGGCCGAGCTGATCCTGTGGGTGTTGGCCGGATCCCTGCCCCTGATCATGATGGGGGTGTGGGGCGAGGCAGCCCGCTCAGGAGACTTCTCGCTGTCTGCTCTGGAGTTCATCCGCTACTTTCTGGCGGTGTTCCTGGTGCGCCAGTTCACCATCGTCTGGGTCATCTGGGACTTTGAGCGAGAGGTGGTCGAAGGCAGATTATCTCCCCTCCTGTTGCAGCCTCTGGATCCCGCTTGGCACCATGTGGCCAGCCACCTGATGGAGCGCTTGGCCCGTCTCCCCTTTACCCTGGTTTTAATCGCCCTTTTCTTCGTCCTCTACCCCCGTGCCTTTTGGATCCCCTCTTGGGCCCAGGTGGGGCTGGGATCCCTGGCCATTCTCCTGGCTTTTGCCCTGCGCTTTCTCATGCAGTACACCTTGGCGCTGCTGGCCTTTTGGGTGGAGCGGGTGACGGCCTTGGAGCAGTTCCATTTTTTGATGTACTTGTTTTTCTCGGGGGTGATTGCTCCTCTTGAGGTGTTCCCACCCCCCGTGCGCCAGCTCTTGGCCTGGACACCCTTCCCCTACCTGGTGCACTTTCCCGCCAGCCTCTGGGCAGGGATCCCGGTGGACATTCTGCGCGGTTTTGGCCTGGGCCTGGCCTGGACGGGCCTGCTCTGGCTGGCTAACCGCTGGTTGTGGCGCAAAGGCTTGCAACAGTACTCGGGAATGGGAGCTTAGAGGGCCAGGTTCAGTCCCCCATCTTTACAGCCACCGTGGTTCTCAGCTTTCAACCAGACCACTTCTGAAACCACTATCATGGGTTCAGTCTCCGTAGCCAAATGACGAATCCTGTCCGTCTCCCTAAAATAGCGACAGATAACGGGTAATAGCGCTTTACCCTTTTCCTTGACAGCCTCCTCGGGTTCTCATGAAGCGTGTACTGGTCGTAGATGACGATCCCCTCTCCCTGAAGGTGCTGAGCCGCCACCTGACTCAGCATGGCTATCGGGTTTCTACAGGCGCTTCGGGTGTGGAAGGATTGCGCCTGTTTGCCCAAGAGCAGCCGGATGTGGTGGTTTCAGATGTGGTGATGCCGGAAATGGACGGCTTTGAGTTTTGCCGACAACTGCGCCAACAGCGCGGCGGCGAGCTCGTCCCCTTCATTTTTCTCTCTTCGCGGGGAGAGATCGATGACCGGGTTCAGGGCTACGAGCGGGGGGCGGATGACTACATCATCAAGCCCTTTGAACCCCTGGAGTTGGTGGCCAAAATCGAGGCCCAGATTGAACGCTCCCGCCGCACCCAATCGGAAATTTTGCGGCTAATCCAACAGCAGTCCCAGCCAAAACCCGAAGCGGACCCCCGCCCCACCCCACCCGAATTGCCTCTGACCCCTGCTGAGGAGCGGGTCTTTCGGGAAGTCATTCGCGGCTTCACCAACAAGCAAATCGGCGAGAAGCTGTTCATCAGCCCGCGCACTGTGCAAACTCACCTGACCAACATCCTCAGCAAGCTTTCTTTGGAAAATCGCTCGCAACTGGTGCGTTTTGCCTACGAACGGGGCTACACCGCCCAAGAGGAGCCGGGCCAGAAGGGATCCCTCTCAGGCCAGGTGTAGCTTCAAAACAGCACGTGGCGCTTTTCGCACCCGGCAGGGGATCCGCTCCTTGCCCAAGCGGACAAATGCCTCGTAGCGATGGCAGCCGGAGAACCCATAATACTCCCCTTCCACTTCCAAAACCTCAATGGGCTCCTGTAGGCCGATTGCTTCAATGGAAGCCATCAGCGCCTGCACCTTATCCGGATCCGTTTGCCGCGGCAAAGGGCGGCGAATTTGGGCAAGGGGAATCTCGCGAATCTGCGCCATGTTGAACTTTCTCCCTAAGCAAGCTACTTAATCATACTCGTTATGACTTTGCTCTATCAAGACTGGCAGAGGGGATGGATTCTCAGGCCAGAGCATGGCAGGATAACACCATTCCTCACTGCTCTCTCCCTCAGTAGCCAACCCAGCCATGTGGCAACTCCTCAAAGCCTTATGGGGAAAGATCGCCGGCCAAGCCCCCCCTGCACCCCCCGCTGCCGCGCCACGACCACCCCTTGACAAGAGGCTGGTTCAGCAGCCCTCTCCCCGGAATGTCCCTGCTGCAGAGGCCGCCCGCAAAGAAGAAGCCCCTGAGCCCACACCAGAACATCCCGCCCCAAAAGTTGCAGCAGCCCAACGGGGTGAGGAACCTGTGGTGTTGCTCCCTTCTCAGGAGAAATCCCCAGACTCTGTGGCAGTAGAATCCCCCACCGGCCCGGCTCAACCCACCTCTACCGCCAAAAGCATCAGCAGCTTCTGGGCCATGACCGACACCGGATCCCGGATTTCCTGCATTGCTGCCACCACCGACAGTGGCCGTGCGGTCAGCTCCATTGCGACTGCTAGGCTCCGCCAACCGGAATAGCGACCGGGATCCCTCTGGCTCCAGAAAAAAACTTCAGGGCAAGTCAGGAATAACTCCTATCCATTTCCACCCGCTACTGCAGGGATCCCCAGGGGGCATTGGGCCGATAATAGACAGGTAGCGTTGGGGGCTGCCAAGCATGCTGGAGATGATCTTTAACGGGGCTAACTGGTTTGCTCTGCCCTTTTGGGCCTTGATGATTCTGCTGCCGGGTTGGAAGGTAACCCGCAAAGTGATGGAATCGCTTTTGCCCATCGCTCTTTTGGCGGCGGTTTATTTGTATCTTTTGGTCACCGGGTTTAATGCCGATGTTCTCAAGGAATTTTCCAACCCTCAACTGTCTCTGACCAGCTTAACTGGCCTATTCAGTCAACCCTCTGTTATGGCGACGGGATGGGTCCACTACATCGTCATGGATTTGTTTGTGGGCCGCTGGATCTTCTTGGAAGGGTGGGATAAGCGAGTATGGACAACCCATTCCCTGATTTTGTGCTTGTTTGCTGGGCCTGTGGGTCTGCTCTCCCATTTGCTTACGGTGGCGATTGTACAAGCAACTCGCCAGAACCGGCCCAGTGTTGCTCAACCTGAAAAAGGCTCAGAAGTGCCGCAAGAATCCATCTAGCCCCTGCTTGGCTTTATGGCTCTTTCCGATGCACAGGGTGCAAAATGAGCAGCGTGGGATCATCCTCGACCTCAACGTTGCTGCCACGCAGCTCCCCAGCGCTACGTACTCGCCAGCACACAGGGTGGTTCCCGAGTGCCTTTAGGTGCCGTTGTAAACAACAACCACAAAACCCACTGA
Organism: Thermostichus sp. MS-CIW-34; assembly: GCF_054060435.1. Lineage (NCBI taxonomy): Bacteria > Bacillati > Cyanobacteriota > Cyanophyceae > Thermostichales > Thermostichaceae > Thermostichus > Thermostichus sp. MS-CIW-34. The sequence goes on from NZ_JBSSDE010000048.1 coordinate 10,066, forward strand.
GGTCGGATCCAACCGTCAGGCTGTCGGGTTTAGGGCCTACAGCCCGTTTACGCGAACAATGCGCCCTGTGCTGCTGTGGGCGAGAGCGGCTGACTACCCTGGCACTGCAGGCAGCGTAGCACAAAGCCGCTTTAAAGGGCGGGGCTTCAAACCCAGTTTTTCGGTAACCGAATTCTTGTATTCTGAAACCCTGACATACTCCCCGCCCTACTGGCTTGCTTCCGCGCAGCGATGGGACGGGGCCTTAAGCTCAGTCTTCGGGTAAACAGGAGTGCAAACCTCTCATGACTGCTACCTTTGTTCACACACCCTTGGCGCAAACTGTTCTGCCTCGCCCTTCCCGAACTCGGGATCTCCTGCTGGTTCTGGGGGGAAGTTTGTTCGTAGCTGCCTTGGCTCAGGTGCGGATCCCTCTGCCCTTCACGCCGGTACCGATTACCGGGCAAACCTTTGGAGTAATGCTGGTGGGGGCAGGCTTTGGGGCACGGCTGGGCTTTCTCACGTTGCTGGTGTACCTGCTGGAAGGGATCCTGGGATTGCCCTTCTTCAGCGGTGGCGGATCCGGGCTTAGCCACTTGGCGGGGGCGACGGGGGGCTACCTATTGGCTTTTCCCCTAGCTGCGGGGCTGATGGGCTGGTTGGTGGAGCGCTGGGGCGTGGATCGCAACCCCTGGAAGATGGCGCTGGCGATGTTATCCTGCTCAGCTCTGATTTTTTTGCTGGGAGCCACTTGGCTAGGGGTGTGGCTGAACCAGAATGTTGAGCCCACCTCGATCTTGGCCGTCCTCAACAAAGGGGTCTTCCCTTTTATCCCAGGAGACTTGGTGAAGTGCGGACTGGCGGCAGTGCTGCTGCCCACCATCTGGCGCTGGGTGGGTCGGGAAAGGCCACCGGCTGACTCGTAACCCACTGGGCAAGAGCAGCAACTCTAAAGACCGCTCCGGCAAAGCAGAAGGGGCCTGGGATTAGCCTCGGGTCGGAAAATCTAAAAAAAAGATAACAGCTCCGAGGATTTGGCCTTTTTTCTGAGATTCTAAAAACTGTGCTCAATGCGATGTTCAATACGGCCTATTCATGGAGCTTTTCTTTATATTGCTCTAGAGTTTTATAAGTCGCTGACTGGTCGCGGCAGAGCCCCCTTGTGGGGCTTTTTATTTTCTATCTGCCGACCGGAAAAAGTTGAACTCAACCTACTATGGTCATTCCAAGCTATAATTTGATCTCTATAGACTCCCTAAATAGACGGGATCCCTGCCATGCAACAGACGCGCCGGATCCCAGAAACATCCTGGTGGGTAGTCATTCAGCCCTTGACGGGCACCTTCTTTTCCAGCCACTGAGCCACTTGATCTGCCAGGTCAACTCCTTCCAACTGACAGAGTTCTCGCAGCATTGTTGGGCTGGTCACGTTCACTTCGGTTAGTCGTTCCCCGATAACATCAATCCCGACAAAATACAGCTTCTCCTGCCTGAGCACCGGTGCCAAAGCCCCGCAGAGAGCCCGTTCTTTTTCGGTAATCTTGGTTTTTTCCACTCGACCGCCGGCAGCAACATTGCCCCGAAAATCGCCCTCTCCAGGGATCCGATTGACGGCACCCAAAGGCTCTCCTTCCAGCAGCAAAATGCGTTTGTCTCCTGCCGCCGCCTGTGGCAAATACTCTTGCACCATCACGGGCAGCCGACCAAATTGGGTGCTCATTTCAATCAACGAGTTGAGGTTTGGATCCCCGGCATTGACCCTCAGGATCCCTTCCCCACCTTTGCCACCCAAGGGCTTGAGCACCGCCTGTCCTTCCTGTTCAACAAACTGACGCAGCAGACGCTTGTTGCTGCTGACGCGGGTGCGCGGGATCCACTCTTGAAATTGCAGGGCATAGAGCTTTTCGTTGGCCGAGCGGATCCCGGCAGGATGATTGAGCACCAGTGTGCGGCTGGGAGAGAGACGATCCAAAAGGTAAGTGGCATAGAGATAGGCCGCATCTACCGGCGGATCCTTGCGCATCCACACCGCCTGCATTTGGCTCAGGGGCAGCAGTTTTTGGTCTTTGACCTCATACCAGGGATCCGCTTGCAGATCCAACCGGATTTCCTCAAGGGATCCCCAAGTTTCCCCTTGATCCCAGTAGAGATCCGCCAGGCCCAGGCAGAAAATGCGGTGCCCCCGTTTCTGCAGAGCTTCCATCAGGGCAATGCTGGTGTCATGGCCCACCTGCAACTGAGGCAGTGGATCGACAATAAAAGCTACCTGCATGGGAGGTGTGGTTCACTGACGAAAGGCTGCCCCGAGTATGCAACAAATCGGAGCCGATTGTGCTCTGCTGGCAGGCTGTTTCCACAAGAGAAGACCCCCTCTGGAAAGCTCGATGCAGAGTTGTCTTTTTAATATCCTCTTAACCTCGACAGGCGACGCAAACGTTAGCTTGATAGGTGGAATCCCCAGTTGGCCCTCAGTTCTCGGCTGGGTTGACCGGATTTCTGGCCTAACCTGTGAGGAATGCTCCATCTGTGAGTGCTCCCCCTTCTCAACCCTCAGAGCCGGTTCGCATTGAAACCACGCGGGACTTGCTGGAAGCCTTGCGTGAGGGGCGCTCCCTGGTGGGTGCCAACCTGGAGAATGCCTACCTCTCGCGGGGCCTGTTCGACCGCATTCAGATGCCCAAATCCAATTTGACGCGGGCTAACCTGCGCTCGATCAGCCTGCAGCAAGCCGACCTACGTCTGTGCAACTTTCGCCGCGCTGAGCTAGAGCGGGCCAATTTTACCGCCTCAGATCTACGGGGATCCAGCTTTAGCCAGGCTTTGGGGGACTACAGCAACTTTACCGCCGCCAAACTGGACAAAAGCAGCTTTCAGGGGGGCCGTTTCAGCCATGCCATCTTTCGCGAAGCCAGCTTGGTGGCTGCCAACCTAGCGGAGGGGAACTTCTTTGCCGCCGACTTCCGCCAGGCTAACCTATCTCGCTGCAACCTCTCCCAGGCTGCCTTGGTGAGTTGCCAGCTTCAGTTTGCCAACCTAGAACAAGCCATTTTGGTGGGGGCCAACCTACGGGACGCTCAGATTGAAGATACGCTCTTCAGTGGAGCCGATTTTACCGATGCCAAGCTCTCCGATGAGACGCGCAAGCTCTTAATCGAGCGGGCCAGCGGCACCAACGAGCTTACCCAACGGGATACCCTCAACACCTTGCTGGCGGGATTGCAGCCCAAGTCGCGTAAGCTTTTTGGCTTGCTGTGAGGTTGGAGCTGTCAGACACAACTGGGCTGAGGAGAAAGCTCAAAACCGGTTGAGGTCGATCCCGGCTTCCCGGGCCATGGCTCCTATACCCTTGGCCTTGAGAGTCTTCAAGGCTTTGGTGGAAAGGCGCAGACGAACAAACCGCTTACCCTCTTCCCACCAGATGCGCTTCCACTGCAAATTGACTTCCTGCAGGCGCTTGGTGCGCCGGTGGGAGTGGGAGATGGCAAAAGCGTTGTTGCGTTTCTTGTTGGTTAGTTGGCAGCGACGCGCCATGGGATCAAAGCAAACTCAGCCTAGCTATCGTAAGGCATCTTTTTGTTGGGCAGCAAGCTGAAGTTGACTTTGCAACTGGGCTAGCTCTGCCTTCAGTCGGTCAAAGGTTTGTTGGCAGTGGTTAACGCTTTTTAGGGGCAGCTCTTCATTTTTGGCAATGCAGGTCACCTGTACAGAGCCGTCGGCAGCCTGACGGGTGCGATCCACAAACACTTCCACCGTCACCAGTTTGGTGTGGGGATTTTTTCCGGGAGGCTCGCCGGCCACCCAGTAATCAGGGCTGCTGTGGAGGACATTGAGTTGGCAGCGCTCCAAAACGGCGCGGATCGACTCGCTGAGCTGCTCGGCTGAGCCCACAAGCTGGGTAACGCAAGAGTATCGAGCCATAGAACAGGCAAGCCACCACGGTTATCCTACCATTAAGTTTTCGGCTCCTGCAGCCAAAGGCGAACCGGCAAAATTGCGCTCAAGAGTACTCTACACCGGCTCGGTTAGCCCTGCTGCGAGGAGGTGAATTACGTTAGAACATGAACAACTCCCAGGAGAGTTGCCATGTTTAGGGTCTCCTGTTTGGCTCATTCTCTTTTGCTACTGGGATCCCTGGGCCTGGGTTGGATAGGCGTGTCTTTTGCCCACGCGCAGCCCTTTCAGGCGGGCGACCTGGATGGGGATGGCCGTTTGACGGTGCAGGATCTCAACCTGTTGGGGGCCTACTTGCGGGGAGAACGGGGATTGACCGACGACCAGATCCGAGCTGCCGATGTCGACCAGGATGGACGGATCACAGAAGCCGACTGGCAAGTGTTGCAGCAGCGCATTCAGGCAGCAACGGATGTGCCCACAGGACAGGTGCAGTTGGATTCCGCCTATTCGGGACAGGTGGTGGATCGGCTGACAGGGCAGCCCTTGGCCGGGGCGGAGGTGGCCATTCCGGGGGCGGGTATTTCGGTGCGCACCGATGCCCAGGGTCGGTTTCGCCTGCCAGGGCCGCTGCCGGCAGAAGAAATTTTGGTGGCGCGGCTGGAAAATTACTTGCCCTATTCCCAAAGTACAGGCAACGGTCAAGCCGGCGGGGATCGGCCTTGGCAACTGCAGTTGGAGCGCTGGGATCCCAACACAACTTTGGTACTGGAGGCGAATGTCATCCGCCTGGGGGATAACCAGTACTCACCGGAATCGGCTGCCGCCGGGCAATTTTTGGGCCCTGCCCAAGGGGTGGAGATGACCCGCTCTTTCACTTTGCAACGCCTGCCTTCGCGCCCACCGGTTTTGCGGATTGGATCCCTGATTGGGTTGGATACTGCCGCCGCCTATCGGGCCGGTCAATCCCGGATCCCCAGTGCCAACATGTCTCCCATGCAGGTCATCCTGAACGGAGTGGAAGTCGAACAGATTCACCTGGGGGGAGATAACCTACAGATTCCCCTGCCTCTGCAACATCTGCGCCTGGGCCTGAACACTGTTACCCTGCGCACCGGCAAAACCCTGATTGAGCCCAGCATGGTCACCCGTGGTCCCCAAGTGCCGATCAGCATTCCCCTTTTCGGGGGATCCCTGCACATCTCGGTGCCGCTGGGAGGTGATACAGTCATCCGGCACGGTGGAGCCTGGGTGGATCATGACGATGTGCAGTTGGCTAACGTAACCATCGAGATCCCCAAGTAAACTACCCGGCCCTGACTGCTTCGCAGTACGGGGCGGGCTTAAGGCCTCCGGCCCGCTGGCGCGAACGGTAGCCCTGCAGTTGGCAAGCCAACCACGGGCCTCTAGGCTGGTTTACGACAGCCCCAAGTTTGGCAATCATGTTGGCCCCATTCCAGTCCGCATCCCCTTCCCATCCACAGTGCCCACACTTGAACGACTTACCACTGCGGTAGGATTGCGCAGGGTCGGGATGAATGTGCAAACACCGGTGGCAGGTCTGCGACGTGTAGGCAGGCGGCACCAGAATCAAGGTAACCCCTGCACGCAGAGCCTTGTATTCCAGAAACTGCCTCAGCTGGTAGAACGCCCAACTGTTGGCCCTGCGCCGTTCAGCTTTGCTGCGTGGCTGTTGATTGACCCTTTCCCGGATCCCTGTCAAGTCTTCCAGAGCAATAGCGCTGTTGGTAGCTTTTGCCCTAGAGACAATAGCTTTGGAGATGCGATGATTGACCCACGTTTTTGCTACGCAACGCTGACGCGACTGAAAGCGTCTCTCCTTGCCAGACAGCCGTTGCAGCAGTTCTCTGCATCTGCGCCGCGAACTGCGTGTGCCCTTACTGGCTTTGCGTTGGAGTACCGCCCTCAACCGGGAGTAGTGGTCTCGGACTCTGTTCAACTGCTGTCCATTCCAGTTGTCCCCCTCTGACGTATGGGCAATATCTGTCCTTCCAAAGTCCACCCCGATCACCTTGTCGGTATCTTGTTGCTTGGGTGGTTTTTTCTCTACGCAAATCTGGATGTAGTAGGAGCCGTCTCTGCGCTTGACCAGAGTGGCCGATTTGGGATTGGAGCCCGCCAACTGTTCTCTCTGGTAACGGCCAATCGCCAGCTCAAAGCGCTCTCGACCCTCCACTGTGGTCAGCGACACCGTCCAGTCTTTCTCGCGGAACGAAAAGATACGAGCGTCATAGGTCGCGAAGCCCCCCTTGAACGCTTTGACGGGGCGGTTTTTCTGTCGGGCAACCTTGCGGGCACCGGCCAGCCGTCTGCAGACCTGCTGGTCGCGTAAGCGGGACGTAGTCCTTGCCAAGTTACTGGACAAGCCGAACCGGGCACGGATTTCGCGGTAGCACAGAGATTGAAGTTTAACGGCGTTGGTGACTTTCTCGGGCGTGTTTTGGTTGACCCAGTTCAACGCCTGCACAAAGGCATCCAAGGTCGCGTCCAACTTTGCGGCCTGCGACTGGGACACCTTGAGCTTACAGGAGACGGTCAGAACTTGGGTCATGGTTCTATCGTAACTTCCGCATTCCTCCCGACACTGACCCTACGGGTACAGTGCGGGGCTCCTGCGATTTCTAGCTGACCCTGCTCCGTTCAATGGTTTTACGGCCCATACCGTCAGCCAATAGCTTGGACGTTGAATCCAGGTTGAGCGGGCCACGGGGCCTGTCGGTCAAGAGGAACAAGTTTGAGCCTGCTTTCGATAACTGACTCGATATCTGATCCGTTTGCTCAACAAGGGAAATACGTTTGTCCAGCGATTGGAAGATTCCCCTTCCAATAGCAGGCATACTGCAGTTGCTGAATTGCTCCTCTTCGATGCCTCTGGGAGTTCTGGGCATCTCGATCTTCGAGAGGGATCCCTGAGGTGGCCCATGTGAGTGAGGTGAAATCCTGGCAACCGAGCAGATCGATAACCCAAACTGAGGAGAGCTGACTATGAGTATGAGTATGAATAGGGCTTCTGCCTTCCCCTTAACCTGGCTGTGGACGGGATCCCTGGCCCTGGGGGTGACGGCCCTGGTGACCCGCCAAGTGATCTGGGGGCTCTTACCTTTGGCAGCAGCCTACCCTGCCATCCGCCGCCGCGAAGAACAGCTTGGCCAAGTTCTGGAACAGACCTGGACACAGCAGCAACAGACAGCAACCCAACTGGAGACCCTGCAAGCGCGTTTCGAGGTGCTGGACGCTCGGCTCACTGCTGAACCGTCCCTTCTGCAGCAGACCTTGGCTTCCCCGGCTGAAGCCATTCAAGAGCTCGAGCAGAAAGTAAAGGTTTTGCAGCCCATCTGGGTACAGCAGCAGCAGACGGTGGCCCAACTGGAAACATTACAAGGGCGGATCGACGCCCTCGAAGCTCGGCCCACGTCTCATCTGTCCGTGCGGCAACAGCTGGCCCCCATCACCCAGGCCATCCAGCAAATCCAGCAGCGGTTAAAAGCCGTGGAGCTGCGGTTGAATGCTCTGCCGGTATCCCAGCCCCAAGTGACTTTGGAGCAACTGGAGTTGGTGCAGGCGCAACTCCAACACCTGCAGCAGCTGGTGGCATCCCAGCCGAACCCTGCTTTTCCCCGCAAAGCCCTGGGGGTGTTCATCGACGCGGCCAATCTCCACGCCAGCGCCCAGCAGTGGGGATCCCATCTCGACTATCCCAGTCTGCTCAGCTGGCTGGCCCAGGGCAGATCCGAGATGGAAGTGCATGTCTACAGCGGGGTAGATCGCCACAACCTAGCTCAGCGTCGTTTCCTGCGGGAGTTGAGAAAACAGGGCTATCGGGTGGTCACCAAGCCGGTGGTGGTCCACGCCGACGGCAGCCGCAAAGCCAATCTGGATGGGGAGCTGATCGTGGACTTGATGGCGATGCACTCCCACTACGAGACGGTGCTGCTGCTGAGTGGGGATGGAGATTTTGTGCCGGCCCTCAAGCATATCCGCCGCCAAGGCTGCCGGCTGGAGGTAGCCGCCTACAGGCCGAACACGAACCCGGCGTTAATTCGGATAGCCGACCAGTTCGTGGATTTGTGCGCTTGGCAGGGAACAGGAACGCTGGTGCCGCTGCCTGCAAAACAGACTCCGGCCACCGGCTAAACCTTGCCATCTCAGCACAGTTACATCGATCCCTGACTCCCCTCTCCCAAGGCAGGGAGAGGGGCTGGGGGTGAGGGTAGGCGGCACAGCGTCTTAACCTTGTTTGAAGTGATCAGAAGTGCTCATCTTCTCTAACCATTTTCTGATTTGCAGTCTCAACGCCTGAGACTCGCTTGGATCAACCTTGCCCCAGCAGTCAACTTAACCCCAATTGGAGAGTCCAGATGTCAACGCAACTCACACAGCGGTTTGTGCAGGCAATGCACTATGCCCACCGCTGGCACGCTTCCCAAACCCGCAAGGGAACCGGGATCCCTTACCTCAGCCATCTGTTGGCCGTAGCAGCCATCGCCCTGGAGCATGGGGCGGATGAAGATGAAGCGATTGCCGCTCTGCTCCACGACAGCCTAGAGGACGGCCCCCACAACACAGGCGAGCCCCGCGCCCAAATCGAGCAACAGATCCGGGAGCACTTTGGAGAACGGGTGCTGCAGATCATCCTGGGATGTACGGATACCGAAAGCGATGGCTCCCGAGGCGAGCCCAAAGAAAACTGGAAAGAGCGCAAAACCGCCTACCTGAAGCACCTGGAAACGGCAAATGCCTCGGTTTTGTTGGTGGCCGCCTCTGACAAGCTGCACAACGCCCGCTGCATCTTGCGGGATTTTCGCCAACTGGGGGATGAACTCTGGCAGCGGTTTTCCGCCGGAAAAGAGGGATCCCTGTGGTATTACCGATCGTTGGCAGAGATTCTGAGGCGACGGCTGCCCGGCAATCTATCGGCGGAGCTTCAAGAGCTGGTGGCTGAGTTGCAATGCCAAGCTGGAGCGGTAATGCCTTGACAGAGACAAGCAGGGCTGAAGAAAATGCTGAGGGCAGCCCTATTCATCACACTTTTTGGGTCACGCACCTATGGTTCTCGCTGTTGGCACCCCTGCTCCTGGGTTTAACACCACTGACACCCAAGGCAACCAGGTTTCGCTGGCTGATTTTGCCGGCAAAACCGTTGTCCTCTATTTTTACCCCAAAGACGACACCCCCGGCTGTACCAAAGAAGCCTGTGGATTCCGCGACGCCTACGCCGACTACCAAAGCAAGGACGTGGTGGTGCTGGGGGTGAGCATGGACGACCAAGCTTCTCACCAAAAGTTCACCGAAAAGTACAACTTGCCTTTCCCCCTACTGGTGGATAGCAGTGGGGTGATTACCCGCGCCTACGATGTGGATGGGGGCGGCTATGCCAAGCGGGTGACCTACGTCATTGATGGCGAGGGCAAAATTGCCAAGGTCTACCAGAACATCAATACCGAAACCCATGCCCGCGATATTTTGGCGGATTTGGGTTTGTAGAAACGCTGCCTCTTTTCAGTACTCCTCGCTAGATCCCGGCCTTTGCGCATGAACGACGACATTCCGGTCGCCCGTCGCCAGTCCACTCCGGCGAAAAAAGCGCAAAGTTCGGTGCCTGCCCTGAGGTCCCGTCTAGTCTTGGGCCTGGTGCTGGTTGGGCTAGTGCTCCTGGCGGGTTGGGGGATAGAGAAGTTACCGGGATCCCAGCAGGCGGCGGATCCCCAAGTTCCGGAAGAAGCCGCTCAGCCCCCTCTGCCGCAGCCAACTGTGCAGAATGGGCGAGTTTCCTTGCTGGGGCACTATGCCTATTCCGAAGCTCCCGCAGATAGCTTGCGGGTGGTGGGCCACTACCGCGGTCGCGAGGTGCGCCTACGCCAGGGGGCTGCTGAAAGTTACCTACGCATGAGCGAAGCAGCTCGAGCTGCCGGTATCCGCCTTGTCCCCATTTCGGGGTTTCGCTCCATTGCCGATCAAGAGTTCTTGTTTTTTCAATTGGCTCAATCCCGAGCCTTGCGACCCGAGGAACGAGCTGCTGTCAGTGCTCCCCCTGGCTATAGCGAGCACCACACTGGCTATGCCATCGACCTTGGGGATGCCGGGTTTCCGCAGTGGGATACTCAAGAAGCCTTTGAGACCACCCCGGCCTTCCAGTGGCTGCAGAGCAACGCGGCCCGCTTTGGCTTTGAGCTGTCTTTCCCCAGAAACAACCCTCAGGGGGTAAGCTACGAACCCTGGCACTGGCGCTTTGTGGGCGACCGTGACAGCCTGGAGACCTTCTACGCTCCCCAAATCAAACCATTCCCAAATCAGCCCAATCAAACCGAGACCCCTACTCTCCCCTCTTCCAGAGGGAGAAGAGCTGGGAGTGAGGGCTGACTCCTTTGGGGAGAGAGGAAAGGGGGAGCTCCTTGGGACTACCGTCACGGCCCTCTCCCTTGCAGGGATCTCATTCCCCTCTTGAATGGGTTCACAAGCCTAAGCAAGCGGATGACGCGATTCGAACGCGCGACCGTCTCGTTGGCAACGAGAAGCTCTACCACTGAGCTACATCCGCGTCGGGAAACTTATGATGGCAAGTTTTGCGGTGGTTTGTCAAGTCAGGGATCCCCGGCGCATTTTGTTCCAGAATGAGAGAAGTTCATCTTTCTTTGCAGTTGCGCAAAGTCTGGGCGGGATCCCGGGCAGCGCCTGTTTGAGGGTATTGCTATGCGGGTAGCCATTATCGGGGCCGGATTGGCCGGGTTGGTGACGGCAGTCGATTTGGTTGAAGCAGGACACGAGGTGCAGCTCTACGAGGCGCGGCCTTTTGTCGGCGGCAAGGTGGGATCCTGGCAGGATGCCGATGGCAACCACATCGAGATGGGGCTGCACGTTTTTTTCTGCAACTACAGCAATTTGTTTGCCCTGATGAAAAAGGTGGGGGCCTACGAGAACCTGCTGCCCAAGCAACACACCCACACCTTTGTCAACCGAGGTGGGCAAACGGCCAGTCTGGATTTTCGCTTTCCCCTGGGGGCGCCTTTCAACGGCCTCAAAGCTTTTTTCACCACCGAGCAGCTCTCTTGGGCGGACAAGCTGCGCAACGCCTTGGCGCTGGGCACCAGCCCTTTGATTCGCGGCTTGCTGGACTATGAAGGGGCAATGCGGCAAATTCGCGCCTTGGATCGGATGAGCTTTGCCGATTGGTTTCGGCGGCATGGGGGATCCGAGGGTAGCCTGAAGCGGATGTGGAACCCGATTGCCTATGCCTTGGGCTTTATCGATACAGAGCAGATTTCTGCCCGCTGCATGCTGACGATCTTTCAGATGTTTGCCAGCAAAACAGAGGCCTCCAAGCTCAATTTCCTCAAGGGATCCCCGGACACCTACCTCACTCAGCCCATCGTCCGCTACATCCAAGCCCGCGGGGGCCAGATCCACACCCGCAGAGGGGTCAGTCGCATTGAAGTGAACGACTCTCCTCCCTACGCGGTGACCGGCTTGCTCTTGGCCAATGGAGAGCGGGTGGAGGCAGATGTGTATGTGTGTGCAACGGCGGTGGAAGGGGCCAAACGGCTGATCCCGGAAGTATGGCGGCAGTGGCCTCAGTTCGACAACCTCTACAAGCTGGAATCCGTACCGGTGGCCACGGTGCAGTTGCGCTTCGATGGCTGGGTGACGGAGCTGAACCCCCAAGGCCAGGCCAAACGAGCCAGCCAACACCCAGAGGCTCTGGGTATCGACAATCTCCTCTACACCGCCGATGCCGATTTTTCCTGCTTTGCCGATCTGGCCCTCACCAGCCCCGCCGACTACTACAAACCCGGCCAGGGATCTCTATTACAATGCGTGCTCACGCCGGGGGATCCCTTCATTTCCATGCCCAACGAGCAAATTGCCCAGCACGTGTTGCACCAAGTCCACGAGCTGTTTCCTTCATCCCGGCAACTGAACATGACCTGGTACAGCGTGGTGAAACTGGCCCACTCCCTCTATCGAGAAGCGCCGGGCATGGATCCCTATCGCCCACAGCAAAAGACCCCAATACCCAACTTCTTTTTTGCCGGCAGCTACACCGCCCAAGACTACATCGACAGCATGGAAGGGGCCACCCTCTCCGGCCACCTGGCTGCTCAGGCCATTCTGGCTGCCCACAGGGATCCCTGATAGGAGCATGACTCTAGTCAATAATAAGCTCAACTATACTGAAAATAATGTATAATATGTTCAGTACGGATTACTACCAGTTGATCTTTCTGTTT
>NZ_JBSSDE010000049.1:0-20863 GCF_054060435.1 Thermostichus sp. MS-CIW-34
AATGCCTGTACAAAGGCATCCATCGTCGCGTCCAATTTGGCGGCTTGCGACGGGGACACCTTGAGCTTACAGGATATGGTCAGGACTTGGCTCATAAGTTCATTGTACTTCATCAAAGCGCATTCCTCCCGGCAGTGACCCTACGGGTACAGTGCGGGGCTCCTGCGATTTCTAGCTGACGGTTTTCCTGGACTTGGCAAAAGCGCTCCGCGCCGCTTCCGCGACTATTCCCAGCCCCTCTTCCAGAGGGAAAGGGGGGTCACGGATCAACCTAAGTTTTTAAAACGACTCCGAGTGGATGCTCTGGCAACAGGGACTCATCCTGCCTTTGGCGGGGTTGTTGCTAGGCTTCGTGTCGCGAGGACGGTTTGATGGGCGTTTTGCAATCTAGGTCAGGGCAGGTTGGCCAATTTGTGGGTTTAATGTGGGTTTAATTAAGCCAAGCTCACCGGGGTGGAGTCGGTGAAACTGCCAGCAGTGTCTGTCAGAAGTATGGTGTTAAGGCAATCGTTCTTATGACCAGAGCAAGGGAGAAGAAAGGCACCGATCCATCCGCGCTAGCGGGCCGTAGGCCTTTGCCAGAGAAGTCGCGGGATCCCCGCCGCCCTCCACAACCTGCCAAGAACGCCGTCCCACCTCCGGCGGAGTCAAAGCTGCGAACGGGATCTGGTCGCCTGCTTCCTGCCCCCAGGGGATCCCTATTGGTTTCCCCTCCTCAACCGCTGCGTCTTGCTCGCCAGAAAGCCATTGCTCGTCTGCGCCAACGGGCTGCCCGGCCTCGCCGCTTGAGACGTTCTCCATCTCTCGGGCAAGTGTTGCTCAGGGGACTGAGCTTAAGTCTCATCCTGGGCCTGACAATGGCGGGCCTCTCGCAACTGCTGCAATCGACCACCGCTGGCCGGATAGAACAGGCCACGACGCAGCTTGGGGATCCTCCCCCGTCGGCATTCCCGAGTAACATTCTGCCGGGAGAAGCGATCCCGGCTTTGCAGGAGCGCTTGGCCGCTTTGGCCGACCAACCGGGCTTGACGGCAGGGGCTCTGTTCTGGGAGGTGGAAACCGGCGCCTTTGCCGGGGTTAGGCCGGATCAGGCTTTTCCTGCCGCCAGCGTGATCAAGATCCCCATTCTCTTGGCTTTTTTCCAGGCTGTGGAAACCGGACAGGTGCGGCTGGATGAGAGGCTCACTCTGCGGGAAGATCTCAAGGGAGGGGGAGCTGGTGTGTTGCAAACCCGACCCCTCGGATCCCAGGTTTCTGCTTTGGAAGCGGCCACCCTGATGATCACCCTCAGCGACAACTTCGCCACCAATCTGATCATCGATCGCCTGGGTGGACAGGAGGCTCTCAACCAAAAATTTCGCCAGTGGGGACTACAACACACGCAAATTTCTTGGTGGCTACCGGATCTGGAAGGCACCAACACCAGCAGCCCGCGCGACATGGTTTGGCTGCTCAGCCAGGTGGAACAGGGGCGCATGCTCAGCCGCCGCAGCCGCGACCGTTTTCTGGACATTCTCTGGCGCACCCAACGGCCCTCCTATTTCCGGCCCAACTTGGTTCAAGAGGTGCGCATTGCCCACAAAACGGGAACCTTGAGCTCCGTGGTGGGGGATGCCGGGATCCTGGATTTGCCCAACGGGCGGCGCTATGTGGCGGCGGTGTGGGTGAAGCGAGAAACCCCCAACGATCCCAGAGCCGAAGGGCTGATCGCCAGCTTGTCGCAAGCAGCCTACGAGTTCTGGTCTGCTCCCGAGGATCCAACGGCCAAGGACTCCATGGGCAGCCTGGAACGCTAAGTCTTCCACTCCACAAATCTTTCCATATTGCTACGCAACGCTTACGCGAACGCAGTAGCAGTGCGGAGCACTATTCCAGGCAGAGCGCAAATGCCAGAGTGGAGAAACAGGCGTTGAGGGAAAACGATATTGCTACGCAACGCTTACGCGAAGGGGCACCTGGTCAGCATCAACCCCACCACCGGAGAGGAATTGGCTCGCTACCCCGTTTTCGACGCTGGGCAGATCCAAAGCTGTATTGCCCAAGCCCACGAGCGGTTTCAGAGCTATCGTCGGATCCCGTTTGCTCAGCGATCCGCCTGGCTGAAGCGGGTGGCAGGGATCCTGGAGGAGCGCAAAGCGGAGTTTGGCCGCCTAATCAGCCTGGAGATGGGCAAAACCTTGGCCTCTGCCGTTGCGGAAGTGGAAAAATCCGCTTGGGTTTGTCGCTACTATGCCGAGGAGGCAGAGGGATTCTTGGCCGAGCGCTCCATATTGCTACGCAACGCTTACGCGAACGCCAGCGATGCCAGCCGCAGCGGGATCCGCTACCAGCCGCTGGGGGTGATTTTGGCGGTGATGCCCTGGAACTTTCCCTTTTGGCAGGTGTTTCGCTGTGCCGCCCCAGCCCTGATGGCGGGCAACACCCTCTTGCTGAAACATGCTTCCAACGTGCCCCAATCGGCTTTGACCCTAGAGCAGATCTTTCAGGAGGCGGGATTTCCGCCAGGGGTCTTTCAAACCCTGCTGATCACAGCAGCCCAGGTGGCAGAGGTGGTGGCGGATGAACGGGTGCGGGGGGCCGCCCTCACCGGCAGCGAAGCCGCCGGCTCCAGCCTGGCCCGTTTGGCCGGTCAATATCTGAAAAAAACGGTGTTGGAACTGGGAGGGAGCGATCCCTTCATCGTGCTGCCCAGCGCCGATCTGGAGGCAGCAGTTGCCACAGCGGTCACGGCCCGTCTGATCAACAACGGCCAATCCTGCATTGCCGCCAAACGATTTATCCTACACAGGGCTATCGCCGAACCTTTCACGGCTGCCATGACGGAGCGATTTCGCCAGCTCAAGGTGGGGGATCCCTTGGATCCGCAAACGGACGTGGGGCCTCTGGCTACCCCCAGCATCCTGCAAGAGGTGGACGGACAGGTGCAGGCTTTGGTGCAAGCAGGAGCCAAAGTCCATATCGGTGGCTCCCCCTGGGGAGGGAATTTTTACCCGCCCACAATCCTGAGCGACATCCCCCCGGATCATCCGGTGGCCCACCAGGAGGTGTTCGGGCCGGTGGCGCTGCTGTTCACCGTCCCGGATGTGTCGGCAGCCATTGAGCTGGCCAACAACACGCCCTTTGGCCTGGGTGCCAGCGCCTGGACAACCGATCCAGAGGAACAAGAGCGCCTGCTGGAGGAGCTGGAGGCGGGATCCGTATTCATCAATGGCATGGTCAAGTCCGACCCGCGCCTTCCCTTCGGTGGCATCAAACGCTCAGGATATGGACGGGAACTGAGTCGGGAAGGGATCCTGGAATTTGTAAATGTCAAAACCATTTGGGTGAAGTGATGGCGGAGACTCCTCAAAGGGATCCCCAGCCGGCGACGGATCCTGTAATC
Organism: Thermostichus sp. MS-CIW-34; assembly: GCF_054060435.1. Classification (NCBI taxonomy): domain Bacteria; kingdom Bacillati; phylum Cyanobacteriota; class Cyanophyceae; order Thermostichales; family Thermostichaceae; genus Thermostichus; species Thermostichus sp. MS-CIW-34. The sequence continues at coordinate 3,383 of NZ_JBSSDE010000049.1, forward strand.
AAGCTGGATCAATTCCTCAAGCTGGCGGGGGTTGTTCCCACCGGCGGGCAGGCCAAGCAGCTCATCCAAGCGGGGCAAGTGCGGGTGAATGGCGAGGTGGAAACCCGGCGGGGACGCAAGCTGCGCCCTGGGGATGAAGTGGCCGTGGGAGGTGGAGTTTGGCGAGTGCGCCTGGATAAGACTCCAAAGTCAGATCAGTGAACGGGTCAGTGCAACCGGATCAAAAGAAGCATGGCCAAGGCCCCGATTCCCCCTGCCACCGCAAACTGCCATTCCAGCCCCCACAGCAGGCAGGCAACTCCGGCCAGGATCTGGATCCCACCGGTGATCCAGTAGGGGAGACGCGGCGGATCCACCAGGCCGTTGAGCCAGTGACCCAGCCCCATTTGCCACAGCCAAAACACCCCCAGGTATGGGCTCAAAGCTGCCAAAGGGGTACGCCCGACAAAGGGCAGCACCGAGAGGAGCATGCCCTGGGCGATCACCAACGTCCACACCAAACCCACAAAGTAGAGATGGGCCAGTCCGGCTGTTCGAAACTCCGGCAAGCTAGTCTGCCGCACCATGTAGCCCAACCCAATCAGGGAAATCACCAGCCACAGCCAGTTGATGTTGGCCTCTTGGTGAAACTGGGTGGCAGCAAACCCAATCCCCAAAAGGACGGCCCAAACCAGGTACACCCGCCGACAAATGTTCCAGAAGGGAAGAGGGGATCCCAGGGGTTCCATTTGCATGGCCTTCACCTAATCGACGACGACAATACGGCCCACCATGCTGGGGTGGATATCGCAGAAATATTCCTGGATCCCAGCTACTTCGAACACCACCGCTTTGCTCTCGTTGCGACTTAGCCGTCCCGTCCCTTGAAACTGCGCTCCCTCCACAGGAGTAGCCGTGTGGGGGGTGGAATCCAGGTTGGTGAAGGTCACCTTGCCCCCCCGCTTGAGGGTAACCTCCGAGGGCAGGTATTGAAACCCGCGAATGATCACCTCTGCTGCCGCCGTTGCCTCGACAGGATCTCGCCCCGCAACAGAGCTGGCTTGTCGCCACCGATCCACAGCCAAGATAGCCCCCACATTGAGCAGGGATCCCAGTCCACTGAGCAACAGCAACCGCCGCGTCATTGGCATAGGACTTTCTCCACACAGGTTAGGAAGCGAAAAAAAGCTGAGGCGCTCAGAAGAAGGCGATTGCGACAGCAGTGCAGAGCACTTGGATCTCCAAGCCCCAAGTCCTACAGAGGACGTTGGAAGGCTTTGCAGATCATCGCCTCATCGCCGGCAGGGGTTACCAACAGCTCTACACCTTCAGGATCCAGCGCTCCCGAGTCTCGGCGCTGACAAAGGGGGCAGGCACCACCAGAATGCTGGGGTCAAGGCTGTGGAACACGGCCCGGATTGCAGTGGCATGGGCAACTTCGTTGGGGCCAATGGTGCTGGCGGCAGCCACCAGGTCTTTGTTGGAAAGCTGGGTAAACGCGTCGTTGTAAGCCAAGGCTGCATCAAACTCCAGACCCAGGGCCAGCTTGGCAATGTTGGCATCGGAGTCGAGATTGCCTTCTTTGTTGTCGATGTAGGTGGAAAGGTCGTAGCTATCCCGGGCCCGAGAGGGGATCCCTCCCAGTTGCCGCACGGCACCCGCCAGCAGATCCCGGTGCTGTTCGTGATCCTTCAGGTTCTTGGTGGCCACTTCCAACACGATCTTGCCCACCTCGGTGTTGCTCAACTTGCCGGCAGCGGTTTTGTAGGCCCAGATTGCCTGCTGTTCCAAGTCGATGGCGGCGTTGAGAATGGCAATATCAGCAGTGTTGGACTGGGCGGCACCGGGCAGGGTGCGCAATCCAATTGCTCCACCTACGCCCGCCAGCAAACCAGCCAACAACAAGCTGCGGCGGGAGGTTGCAGGGCTGGGATCCCATTCGGCGGCCAATTGAGGCAGAGCGAAGGGAGTCTTCGAAGTTTTCATCTCAAGTCTCCTGTCTCGAAAGATGGCAACCAACCTTCAGGGACTTGCTCTGGGTCGGGCAATTCCCTCTCGGCCTGGTCTGATGGAGATACGCCGTGGATGCCACGGCGGATGCCTGGGGGAAGAGATTTTCGTGGTCAAATAGCCATGAAATGCCTCCTCGAACTCCCCTCTCCCTCTGGGAGAAGGTCCGGGCTATCTTAAAAGCGTGTCCAACGGCTCCAGCGGGGGCCAGCATTCGGTCGGTAGTGTCGTTATCCATCCATGCGATTCTGGGCGTGAACTTACACATTGCTCTGCCGGAGGCCAGCCTACAGAGCTACGCCACCTGGATTGAGGCGCGTATCCGGGAGGGGCAGGGCGCTCAAGTGGTCACCTGCAACCCGGAAATGATCATGCAGGCGCAGCGGGATCCCGCCTTTGCCCAGGTGCTGCAGGCAGCAGAGCTGGTGATCCCCGATGGCATTGGGGTGGTGTGGGCCCTGCGGCGGCAGGGGATCCGCGTCCAGCGGGTGCCGGGGATCGAGCTGGCAGAAACCCTGATCCCGTTGGCGGCAGAACGGGGGTGGCGCTTGGCCCTGGTGGGGGGAAGGCCGGAAGTCAACCGGGCAGCAATTCGATATTGGCAAGCCCAGTGTCCTGCTTTGGCCCTCTGGGGCTACCACGGCTACTTCTCTAGCGAGGAAGAAAAAGAGCTTCTGCAAGCTCTCCAGGAATTTCGACCGCAACTGGTGTGGGTGGGGCTGGGATCCCCGCGGCAGGAGCTGTGGATCCAAAAGTGGCGTCCCCTTTTGCCCCAAGCCATCTGGATGGGGGTGGGGGGCAGCTTGGACATTTGGGCCGGCCAAAAACGGCGAGCGCCCCGTTGGTGGCGTGACCATCACCTGGAATGGTTGTATCGTCTCTATCAGGAACCCTGGCGCTGGCGACGCATGTTAGCTCTGCCCAGCTTTGTCTGGCGGGTGCTGTGGGATCCCTCTTCTCGTTTGCGCCCATAGTCTGCCGGCGCTCTCTCGTTCTTCTCTCTGTAGGCGCTTGCCATGATGATCGGTCAGCACATCGGCTATCCTCCTCGCTTACACCGTTGGGCGGGTACGGCTCCGACCCCTCATCCCCCTGCCCCAGCCCATCCAGAGGCCACCCTGGGCTTTTACAGCAGCACCCAATCCGGATCCCTGGAAACCCCGGCCAGCATGGTGTCCTTGCGGGGCGTGAGCAAAGTCTTTCCCAACGGCAACTTAATTTTTCAGGATGTGAACTTGGAGGTGCGCCGCGGCGAGTTTGTGTTCGTAACTGGGGTCTCCGGGGCGGGCAAGTCCACCCTGCTGCGGCTACTCTACGGGGCGGAACAGGCCACCGAGGGCACGGTCATCGTCGATCAAGTCTGTCTCTTTTCTTCTGAAGGGCGGCGGCGACCCTACCGCATCCCACCGCGTCCGCTGGCCATGTTACGGCGGCGCTTGGGGGTGGTTTTCCAAGATTATCGCCTTCTGGCCAACCGCACCCTGGCAGAAAATGTGGCCTTCGTGCTGCGCGCCCAAGGGCTGTCCCCCGCAGAAATCCGCCGTCGCATTGGGCCGACCCTAAAGATGGTGGGGCTGACCGAAAAGCGAGATCACTTTCCCCATGAGCTTTCGGGGGGGGAACAGCAGCGCCTTAGCCTGGCCCGTGCCATTGTCAACATGCCGGTGCTGCTGCTGGCGGACGAGCCAACAGGAAACCTAGATCCGGAAAACTCCCTCTTGGTTCTCCAGATTTTGGAGCGGCTCAATTCCTTTGGGGTGACCGTCATCATGACCAGCCATGACCCCTATCTGGTGGAGCGGGCCGGCCACCGGGTGGTGCGCATGGAGGGAGGGCGCCTGTATGATCTGCGCTGAGGGGCTACCGGGATCCCTACTTTGCTCTTCACAAGCTTTTTGAGATCCCGGAGAGCAGCTTTGCCGGTTGCATCAGCAGACCGTAGGCCCTAAGCCAGCCGCATCAGCACAACAGCGGCACCGCCCGCGGCGACTTGTCAAGCCAGCCCGACCAGTTACATCAGCGGGTCGTGGGCCTTACTCGCGCAGACCCTCAGGTTGGGTTTCCAGAAGCTCCTCCCCTAGCTGATGAGCGGCAGCCACCATATTTTTCAGTGCGGGGATCACCTCCTCCCAGCGGCGGGTCTTGAGGCCACAATCGGGATTAACCCAAGTTTGCTCCACAGGCAAGTGGGCCAGTCCTGTGCGCAGCTGCTGCAGGATTTGCTCAACGCTCGGCACCGCAGGGCTGTGGACATCGTAAACGCCGTTGCCCACCTGGTGACGATACCCAGCCTGGGCAATTTGCAGCAGGGTTTTGTTGTTGCTGCGGCTGTTTTCAATGGAAAGCACGTCGGCATCCAGCCGCTCAATGTGCTCGATGATGTCCCCAAACTCTGAGTAGCACATGTGGGTGTGAATCTGGGTTTCCGGCTTGGCCCCGCCGGTAGCTAGGCGAAAGGCATCCACTGCCCAGCTGAGGTATTCTGGCCAGCGTTCTTTTTTCAGAGGTAGCCCCTCCCGCAGTGCCGGCTCATCCACTTGCACCATCACCGCTCCAGCCGCTTCCAGATCTGCCACTTCGGCTCTCAAGGCCAGGGCAATCTGCAAAGCCTGCTCCCGCCGGGGAATATCAACACGGGGAAAGGACCAGTTGAGCATAGTCACTGGCCCCGTGAGCATGCCTTTCACCGGCTTTTGGGTGTGGGACTGGGCTACTTGGAATTCCCGCACTGTCATGGGTTGGGGGCGAACCACGTCGCCGTAGAGAATGGGAGGGCGCACGCAGCGGCTGCCGTAACTCTGCACCCAGCCGTGTTCAGTGAAGGCAAAGCCTTCCAGCTTCTGGGCAAAGTACTCCACCATGTCGGTGCGCTCAAATTCCCCATGCACCAACACATCCAGGCCAATCTCTTCTTGAATGCGGATGCACTTGGCAATCTCAGCGTCAATGGCTGCTTCGTACTCCGCCTGCGAAACCTCCCCTCTTTTGTACTTAGCTCGCCACTGCCGCACCTCTGGAGTTTGGGGGAAGGAGCCAATGGTGGTGGTGGGCAAAGGTGGTAGCTGAACCTGCCGACTTAGGCGCTGCTCGTAGGGCAGGAATCGCTCGAAGTCCTGGAGCTTGAGGTTGGCCAAAGCCTGGCGCACTTGGGGGTTGGGGGGGCTAAACTGCGCAAAGCTCTGCCATTGCTGCTGGATTTCCGCCTGCTGGGCAGCAGTGTCTTCGCCGTTGAGGGCTCGCGCCAGGAGAGCTACTTCGGCCAGCTTCTGTTCGGCAAAGCTGAGGACATTTCTGAGGGGTTCTGGCAACTGGGCTTCCAGAGCAGCGTCGTGGGGCACAAATTGCAACGAAGCGGAAGGCTGCACCCGTAGGTTGGGAGCTACCCCCTGCAGCTCCCGCAGGCTGGCCAAGACGGTCTCAGGCTGAACCTTCCAGACATTCCGAGCGTCCACTACGCCAGCACCTAGGATCTGGTCAGCCGGAAAGCCATAGGTTCTTACCAGATCCAGGGTGTGGCCACGGGTAAAGTCAAGGCTAATGCCGGCCACCGGCAGTTGCACCACCCAGGGGTAAGTCTCCCCCAGGTCATCGAAGTAGGTGACCAAGTGGACAGGGATCCCGGCGGTTGCCAACTGGCGGTAGCTCATTTCCACAGCTTCCCGCAGGCCACTTCCCTGGCTGGTAACCAAAATGGGATCGTGAATCTGGACTTCTGGGATCCCCAGCTGTTTTAACTCCTGGAGGAGATCCCGGTACAGAGGAAGGAGCTTTTCCAAGTCCGCCCGCAGATCCCCAGATCGCTGGCTAAGGCAGAGCAAAGTCACTGGACTGAGGACAACGGGGCTGGTGCGCTCCCCTAGGATCCCTTGGGCCCGCCGAACTCTTTCCAAAAAATCCCCAAAGTTAGGACTGGGATCGGCTTCCGGCTCAATTTCGGGTACCAAGTAGTGGTAGTTGGTGTCAAACCACTTGGTCATTTCCAAAGCCGGCAGGCCCTCCCGCCCCCGCGCCATGGCAAAGTAGCGGTCTAAACCCGACAGACCTCGGAACCGAGAGGGGATCAGCCCCAGCCAGGTGGCCCAGTCCAGTACATGGTCGTAGAGAGTCTGATCCCCTACCGCAATGTGATCAATCCCAGCTTGTAGCTGAGTCTGCCAGGCTTGAGTCTCCAAATCCCAAAAGGTAGCCAGCAGAGCCTCTGACCCTAGGGCACCACTCCAAAAGCCTTCCAAAGCTTTTTTGAGCTCGCGGCGCTTGCCCATGCGGGCATACCCCAATGTCATGGTTTGTGCAGTCATGTTGTGTGCCATCCCAAATACTGAGTTTTCTAATTTTCCTGCGTTCAATTCGCCCTCAACTGGGATCCCGCCCGCCAAGGAAGAAACCGGCTGTTCCTCTCTTGCCTCTGGAACCCCAACAAAACACTGCCTTTTGCGCAAAAAAGATACTCAACGCAGCCAGCGATCGCAGTGGCTACTTGCCAGCCACCAATTGAAGTCAGGAAGCCTGACATCTCACTCTTTCCTTCGCGTAGGCGGGCTGTAGATCTTGATAGATCTTGATAGATCTTGGTGCAACAGCACCCAAAATTTACTCTCTCCCGGCCAACTGGCTCAGAGTCTTGCTTGGGTTCTTGGACTTATTTCTACTGCTGAGGAGTACCGAAAGCTTGTGGGAGCAACGCCGGGAAAATGCTCAGGATAACGAAAGCAGAAACGAGCTAAAGCCAAGACAGTTACCATCTGTACCTCGCAGATGTTGTGAAGTTTAGAAAAACCATCGGCGGGCATTCTGACTGACACGGTTTTGGGGGACAAGACCTGGATCGGCAGCGAATGACTCTAGAGATTTGCTGCAGGACTTCTCCTAAACCGGATCACAGCTGCGGGACAGCGGCAGATTCTCACTGCTCTTTCCCCGTTTCCTCTGGCGGCTGATCCCCGTCAGAACCGATAGCTGAGCTACATCGTATCACGGAGTTCAGAGACGGGAGTAGAGTGCTTCAATCATCACCAAGCCAGCAGCCTTTGGAGCTACCAGACCTCACCTTTCACCCAGCGGTCTTGCAGGAAGTCATCGGAATCCTCTAAGCATCCTCCCCCCCTGCATTGCTCTCAAGTAGAACTTGGGGAAGTCGTAGGGCTGATGGCTCCCTCTGGTTTTGGCAAAACTACTCTGGCCAAGTTGCTGGCGGGCTACCTTACCCCCAGCCAAGGTCGGGTGAGTGTGACAGGGCAGCCTTTGCCTCGGCGAGGGTACTGCCCAGTGCAGCTTGTCTTTCAACATCCAGAGCAGGCCGTTAACCCCCACTGGCGCATAGCTCAGGTCTTGCGGGAAGGGCCTCCTCCCCAGCCAGAGGTTCTCCACACCTTAGGCATTTCCCCCAGTTGGCTCAACCGCTATCCCCATGAGCTAAGCGGGGGAGAATTGCAGCGGGTTGTCATCGCCCGGGTTCTCAACCCACAAACTCGCTATTTGATTGCAGATGAGATGACAGCCATGCTCGACGCCAATACCCAAGCCCTGATCTGGCAAGCTGTCTTGGCCTATGGGCGGGCACATCAGATGGGGCTTTTGGTCATCAGTCATGATCGCTTTCTCCTGGAACGGCTCTGCAGCCGCTACGTCATCATGACCAGCCATGACCCCTATCTGGTGGAGCGGGCCGGCCACCGGGTGGTGCGCATGGAGGGAGGGCGCCTGTATGATCTGCGCTGAGGGCTGCCGGGATCCCTATTTTGCTCTCCACAGGCTCTGTTGAGCTCCAGGGGGCAAGGGTCTGAGCCCATTGATTGTTGGATGGAGAACAGCATGCAATCTCTCTCCCGACTTCTCAATAAAATTCGCTATCTCCTACAGGAGACTTTTTTGGGGTTGCGGCGGGGGGGCTGGCTGAACTGGGCCGCTGTGAGCACCCTGCTGGTGTTGCTGTTCTTGGTGGGGATCGGCGTTGAGCTGTCCTGGGGCCTGGATGCCACGGTGCAGTCGCTGGGAGGACAACTGGAGATCTCCGTCTACCTGGAGCCGGAACGGCAGGGGGTGGAGCTGCAACCTCAGGTCGCCCAACTGCCTCATGTGGCCGAGGTGAAGGTCATCACCAAAGACCAGGCTTGGCGCAACCTTTTGCTGGAAATGGGGATCCAAGACGAGGCGGCCATGGAAACCCAGTTGGGGGAGAACCCCTTGGTGGATGCTCTGCGGGTTAAGGCGGATTCCACCGAAGCCTTGGGGGAAGTGGCGGAGCAGATTCGCCAACTGGAAGGGGTGGATGAGGTCTACTACGGCGACCGCATTGTGGAGCAACTGGCCCAGCTCCAGGACATGCTACGGCTGGGATCCCTGACCATTACCGGCGTGTTGGCCCTAACAGCGGTGGCGGTCATCACCACCACCATTCGCCTCATCGTCATGGCGCGGCGGCGGGAGATCGAGGTGATGCAATTGGTGGGGGCGACAGCAGCCTGGATTTACTTGCCCTTTATTTTGCAAGGGTGCCTGTTTGGGGTGATCAGCGCAGTGGGAGCTTGGGGATTGATCTTGGGATCCCAGCAGTTGCTGCAGGAGCTGCTGGAGCAGTTGATTGCCTTGCCCTTCCTCAAGGTGATGCAGGCAGATCGCAGCCAACTGGAGTTTTGGCTCTTGCCGTCGATGTTGTTGGGGATGGGGGTTTTTCTGGGCACCACCAGCAGCTTGATCGCGGTGCGCAAGTCGGCAGGGCGATGAGCTGGAGGCGATGCTGAGGAAAGCCCTGGATATTCCAATCTGAGGATCGCCATAGGATAAGATGATGGACTCTACTTCCCTGGCTTTCCAAGATCTGGCCGCCATGAACCCATTGCCTCCTCCCGCCCACCCCTACCAGTTCCGCGCTTTGGGCCTGATTAAGGGATCCATGAAATCGATCCCCAAGACTTATGCGCAGGCAACCTTGGTTGCCTCTGACGGAGCAGAATATCCGGCTACCCCCGGACGCGCCGAGCTTCTCGGCCCCTTCGAGCACTGCATCAAGAGCGGCCATACCTACTGGTACTACGTGCAGCCGCAGCCGCGTTCAGGGGGGGCTTTGGGCTTGAGCATCATCCGCATCCTGGCCCTGCCGGAAGAGGAGCAAGACCCAGAGTGGGAAGAAGAACCGTTTTTGCCTGCCCCTGAGGACACAGAGGAAGGCTTTAACATCCGCGGCATTGTCGAGCCCCACGATGGCTTTGTTGAGGTGACCGTGCGGCGCAAGCCCCAGGGAACCAAGCAATTTGCTCCTCTGCAATTGCGCTTGGAAGGGTTCTTGCCCGGAGCTGTGGCGGGCGAGTTTTGGGATCTGTTGGCAGAGCGAGAGGGCAACAAACTGCTGTTGGTGGATGGTACCCGCCTGTTGACCGCAGTAGCCTAGCTATCTAGATTGGCCCTGCTTGAGAACCTTAAAATAAACCAAAGAGCTTCCCAACCGATGGTGTCTGCTGCCGGCTTGTCCCAACGGGTCGCCCATCTATCCCCTTCCCCCACGCTATCCATTTCGGCTCTGGCTAAAGCCATGCAGGCAGAGGGGCTGGATGTGTGTAGCTTGAGCGCGGGCGAGCCGGATTTCGATACGCCTGATTACATTCGGGCCGCGGCCATCCGTGCTCTGGAAGAGGGCAAAACCCGCTACGGCCCCACCGCTGGGATCCCCGCCCTTCGCCAAGCAGTGGCCGATAAGCTGCGGCAGGAAAACGGCCTGGAGTTCAGCCACGACCAAATCCTGATCAGCAACGGCGGCAAGCAAACCCTGTTTAACCTGGCCATGGTGCTGCTGGATCCCGGCGATGAAGTGATCCTGCCTGTTCCCTACTGGGTCAGCTACCCCGAAATTGCCATTTTGGCAGGGGCAAAGGTTGTGCAGGTGCAGACGGAAGAGGCCCAGGGGTTCAAGCTCACCGCCGCCCAACTGCGCCAGGCCCTCACCCCCCGCAGCAAGCTGCTGATTCTCAACTCGCCGGCCAACCCCACCGGAGCCGTTTACCACCAGCACGAGCTGGCAGCTCTGGCAGAGGTGATCCTCTCCGCCCCCCATCTGTACGTGATCTGCGACGAGATCTACGAAAAGCTGGTTTATGGACAAGCCCGCCACATCAGCCTGGGATCCCTTTGCCCTGACTTGATGCCGCGCCTGATTCTCAGCAGTGGCTTTGCCAAAGCCTACGCCATGACCGGCTGGCGGGTGGGCTACTTGGCCGGGCCCAAGCCCATCATTGAGGCGGCCATCAACCTGCAAAGCCACAGCACCTCCAATGTCTGCACCTTTGCCCAGTACGGTGCTCTGGAAGCCCTGACCAGCCCCCTATCGGCAGCGGCTGTGGAAAAAATGCGCCAAGAATTCTGGCAGCGGCGAGATCTGATGCTGGACGGGATCCGCACCTTGCCGGGGGTGACTTGCCCGGAGCCAGAAGGTGCATTTTATGTGTTTGTCAACATCGGCCAAACCGGGTTAAGTTCGGTGGAGTTTTGCCGGCAGCTGCTCAAGGAACACCACGTGGCTGCTGTGCCGGGGGTAGCCTTTGGGGCAGATTCCTACATTCGCCTTTCCTATGCTGCCGATCGCACCACCCTCGAAAAAGGGCTGCAGCGGCTGCACCGGTTTGTGTCTTCCCTCTGAGGATTCAATCCGAGGATCGAAAAGAACTGAGGAAGCTCAGCTCCCAGCGGCTGGATCCCTGTAGGCCATTCCCAGCGGCGGGATCCCTACCTGAAGTGTGAACACTGTTGCTTAACCCTAGCTATAGTGTTAGGGGATGGGCTACGAGGGGATAACTCATGTCTGGCAGAACGGCGCTTGTCATCACCGTTGCCTGTTTGAGTGGGGGATCCGGAAAGACCACAGCCGCCCTCAACTTGGCCATCATGCTGGCCGAGCATGGCAAGACGCTGGCTGTTGACTTTGACCCACAGGGCAACCTGAGCCAGTGGATGGGCTGGACGGATCTGTCGGAGTCGGCCACCATTGCCGAGACGATTTTGCCGGGGGCGGATCGGGTTCACATTCGGGAGATTATCCGTCCGCCGTTGAATGAGGATCGCCAGGAGCGGCTGTGGTTGGCCCCCAGCGATTACAGTCTCTCGCGGGCTATGGATGCGATCGTGATGGAGCCGGGGCGGGAGCTGTTTTTGAAGCGGGCTTTGCGACCGATTTTGCCGGAGTATGACTTTTTGGTCATCGACAGCCCCCCCTCGAAAGGGTTGCTCACCTACAACAGCATTCTCAGCGCCGATCTGTTGGTGGTGCCGACGGAGTGTACCCAAAAGGGGGTGATGGGGGCCCTAAGTACCCTGGTGCTGTTGAAAGAATTGGAAGAGCTGGATTTTCATGTGCCCAAGTTTTTGGGGGTGCTCCCCACACGGGAACAGTGGGTGGGCAACAACCGCACCAAAATGTCGCGGGCCGCGGTGGAAGCCTTGGCGGAAATGATGCAAGGGATCCCCATTTTCACGCCGGTGCGGCAAAGTACAGTGGTGCAGCAAACCAACAGCATGGGCTGGTCCTTGGCGGAGGCAGGGGAAGATCTCCTGGCCCAACCTTATCGCGAGATCCTCAAGGCTGTGCTGGAGGCCCGCTAACATGGCTACTGCCAAGAAGCCTCCCAAAAAAAATTGCCCACCGGCCCCACCAAGGCGGATCTGCTCTCGCGCATGGGGGTGAATAAGCAGCCAGAGCCGATGGAACCTGCACCTACGGCTGCCGATGGCGTTGAGGCTCCGCACCGTCCAGAGGACAACAGGGGGACGGATTCCCTGGATCTGCCTCACCCTGCGGCATTAGATGTTGAGCCCGATCCATCTGCCGCCGCCTCGTCCCCTCTGTGCCAGGTTGCCACAACCCCACCAGACGCAGGACGGATGCCTCTCCTGGCCAGTGTGCTCTCCACACCTGAAGCTCCTTCTCGGGATGCGGATCCCTTGTCCAACTTGTCGCCCGCTCCGGTCGAGGTGGAAAGGGTTGTCTCCCCACCCCAGGTCAGTCCGGCCAAATGGGCCGGTACTCCACCGCCAACCGAAGGGCCAGCCGAGCTTTTGCCCCCTGCTACCGCCGGCACCGGCAATGGGGTTCGCCGCAATGGCGCCTATCATGGGCACACTGCCCAGTCGGATCCCCGCGAGGCTCTGGATGCACAACTGGGCCTGCAAAAGCTTACCCTCAAATGGTCTGCCGAGAGGGTAGAAAAGCTGGGATCCCTGGAAAGCGCCACCGGGCTACCGGGCGAGATTTTGCTGGAAGTCCTGCTGGATCATTGGGAACAATTGCCCAAGCCCTTGCAGCAAGATTGCCTCCTGCAAGCCCACCGCATTCGCGTCGAGCGGCTGGTGATCAGCCAAAACTTCACCATTGCCACGATTGAGCAACTGCTCTTCACGTCAGCGTTGCGCAACAACAACGAGCAGCATCTGCTTTGAGTTCTGGCCGGTTGGCCTGGGAAATTCCCCCTCAAGATCTCCGCCAGTATGCCAGACAACAGGGATCCCTGTTCCTGTGCTAGGGTCAAAATGGTTCTGTTGGCTTTTCGCGCTTTTCGGCCTGTGCTCTCTCCCCCTCGCTACCTGGCGGCAACCCAAGCCCATTATCATCAAGTGCATTATTCACCCTACTTCTCACTTTTGTTTTTCTATCTTCTCCCTATTTCTCCCATCGTTTAGGGGACAGCATTGCAACGTCATCTTCTTTAAAACGACCAGGTTGTAGTGGAGCGGCAACAGTTGATGAAAGATCTTGATTTGACCAAAGCTGTAGAGCAACGGCGTACCTTTGCCATCATTTCCCACCCCGATGCCGGGAAGACCACCCTCACCGAAAAGCTGCTGTTGTACGGGGGGGCCATTCAAGAAGCGGGAGCTGTGAAGGCCCGTCGGGCGCAAAAGCGGGCCACTTCCGACTGGATGGAACTGGAAAAGCAGCGGGGTATTTCCATCACCTCTACCGTCCTGCAATTTGATTACCGCAACATTCGTCTCAATCTGCTGGATACTCCCGGCCACCAGGACTTCAGCGAAGACACCTATCGCACCCTGGCAGCGGCTGACAATGCCGTGATGCTGGAAGATGCCGGCAAAGGGTTGGAAACCCAGACCCGCAAGCTGTTTGAAGTGTGTCAGATGCGGGGACTACCGATTTTTACCTTTATCAACAAGATGGATCGCCCAAGCCGGGATCCCTTGGAGCTGATGGATGAAATTGAGACAGAACTGGGCCTCAAGCCCTATCCTGTCAACTGGCCAATTGGCTCAGGCGAGCGGTTTACTGCGCTATTTGACCGCCGAACTCAGGAGTTTCATTTCTTTGAGCGGGTATCTGGGGGGCGGCTAAGAGTTCAAGATACCGTTATTAAACTTGGGGATCCGCAAATTGAGGAGTTGATCGACAAGGACTTGTATTACCAATTCAAGGAAGAGCTGGAACTGCTGGATGGTCTCATGCCCACCTTGGATCTAAAACAGGTGCATTCTGGCAAACAAACCCCGGTCTTTTTCGGCAGTGCCATGACCAATTTTGGGGTGGAGCTTTTCCTCAATGCATTTTTGGAGTATTCCTTACCGCCAATGCCTCACGAGAGCACTGCCGGACTGATCCCGCCCGAACATCCTGAGTTTACGGGCTTCGTCTTTAAACTGCAGGCCAACATGGATCCCCGCCATCGGGATCGCGTTGCTTTTGTGCGCATCTGTTCCGGCAAGTTTGAGAAGGATATGGTGGTCAACCATGCCCGCCTCAATCGTCCCATTCGTCTATCTTATCCCCAGAAGTTGTTTGCTCAAGAGCGCATCTCCATCGATGAAGCTTACCCTGGGGATGTGATCGGCCTGAATAATCCCGGCATCTTCACCATTGGGGATACCATCTACACCGGCCCGAAGCTGCGCTACGCCGGGATCCCCAGCTTTTCTCCTGAGCTGTTTGCCTACTTGAAGAATCCCAATCCTTCCAAGTTTAAGCAGTTCCAGAAAGGGGTAGCGGAACTGCGGGAAGAAGGGGCTGTACAAATCATGTACTCTATCGACGATTCCAAACGGGATCCGATTGTGGCAGCGGTGGGCCAGTTGCAGTTTGAGGTTTTGCAGTATCGCCTTGAAAGTGAATACAACGTCGAAACCCGACTGGAGATGTTGCCCTACACACTGGCTCGCTGGGTCGAGAACGGCTGGAAGGCGCTGGAGAATATTCCCAGCTTGTTTAACACCCTAGTTGTTAAAGACATTCAAGACAGGCCCGTTCTTCTGTTTAAGAACGAGTGGACTTTACAGCAATTTGCTGCCAGCAACTCTAAAATCAAGCTCAGCAAAATTGCCCCTCTCTCGGATCTCGGCCCAGAATTGGGTGACGGCCAATAGATCAACCTAAGAGAATCCGTCTCAAAGAGCCTTAGGTTCCGACATTCAGTCGAGATGCCATTGGTCTCCACATCAGCGGTGTTGATAGGTGTTGATATCTTCGGATTTCTGAGCAAACCCCTCACACAGATCGCAGCAATTCCCCCATCTTTTTCCTGCATCGTCCAGGGACAGAGGGAGTGAACCATGCCTTTCTTCTCCAATATGGGATCCACTTCTCCTCGCTTTAGCTCTGCCCTCAGTGCTTGTGCGCCACTTTGCGAACGCTCGTTGTGGGAACTGGATCCGCAGGTCGTTTTTTTGAATCACGGCTCCTATGGCGCGACCCCGAAAAAGGTGTTGCAGGCCCAGAGTGTATGGCGGGAACGCCTTGAGGCTCAGCCGGTGCAGTTTATGGGAGAGGAACTTCCTCGAGCCTTGCGGGCGGCGGCAGCAGAACTGGCCCATTTCGTCGGGGCTGAACCTGAAAATCTGGTGTTTGTGGAAAATGCCACCAGCGGGGTCAATGCCGTTTTGCGCTCGCTGCGGTTCCGGCCAGAGGATCAGATCGCCTGCACCAATCACGGTTACGGGGCCGTTCGTCAGGCATTGCAGTACATCTGTGCCCAGTGGGGAGCCATCCCGGTTGAGGCGCAGATCCCTTTCCCCATTGCGGGGCCGGAGCAGGTTATCGCGGCCTTCGAGGCCATCCTCACTCCCCAAACTCGCCTGGCGGTGTTGGATCACCTCACCTCGCCTACGGCTCTGATCTACCCCCTGCCCGAGCTGATCGGCCTCTGTCGGGAGCGCGGGATCCCGGTTTTGGTGGATGGCGCCCATGCCCCCGGAGTTCTCCCCTTGGAGTTGGAAAAGCTAGGAGCCGATTGGTACACCGGCAATGCCCACAAGTGGCTGTTTGCCCCGAAAGGCTGTGCCTTTTTGTGGGTGGCCCCCTATCGACAGGCCCAAACTCATCCTACGGTGATCTCCCACGGCTATGGGCAAGGGTTCACAGCGGAGTTCGACTGGGTGGGCACACGGGATCCCAGCGCTTGGTTGGCCATTTCAGCAGCCCTGGCGTTTATCCAAGGGGTGGGACTGGACAACATCCGTCAGCACAACCACACTCTGCTGCTGCAGGCGCGGCAGTTGCTCTTGGAGGCTCTTGAGGGGATCCCGCCCGCCCCCGAAAAGATGTTGGGCTTTATGGCCACCCTACCCTTGCCGCCATTTTGGCAGCAGTGGATCCCTGAGCTGCCTCTTGAGGAGCGCGCCCGTCGGCTTCACGATTACCTCTGGTACAAGTACCGCATTGAGGTTCCGATCATCCCCTTCGCCGGGCAGCTTTGGGTACGCATCTCGGCCCAGGTCTACAACCGTTTGGCAGAGTACGAACAGTTGGCGCTGGCCTTGCAGCATCTGCCCTGAGGTTTTGTCGGTTGAGCCGCTTTCACGACATTGCAAGTATAGTTGCTTCGCACACCAGTAAAACGATTCCAGATCTATGGTCAATTCAGTTGAGGATGAGATGACGTTACAGGTAGGATGGCATGCCAGTAGACCTCAGAAAGAAGCCTTGACCTGAGAGAGAGTCGTAGGGCATGTCCAGGAAGGGAGCAGACCCACAGACGTACAAAGCCGGTCATACAGCGGAAGGGAAGGGTATGGGAGTCGGTAAAAGCAGCGCGGAACGCTTGGGGAGCGTCTCAATCTAGTTTGAAGCGACCGCAGTGCTTTCAAGAGGGCAAGGATGCATGCAGATGGAGGAACTTCTGTTGATGAAGTGACAAGGCCTGCTTTTGCGAGTCGGACTATTCTACTGGCCAGTGTCTCATTGCTATTTGAATTGACTATCTGAAAAAGTCAGAAAACGTATCCCGCAGATCCGAAAGCCGATCGTTGAAGCAGGTAAGCCGATCCCCTACAGAGTTCACCAGCGTCAGATCTGCCCGACCGGTTGCCCCTTCGGATCCCAGTAGAGGAACGCTCATGCGGCTGGGATCCGTGGGATTCTGGGAAACGCGGATGACGGCTCGATCGCGGTTCAATTGATAAGCCTCGGCCACATAGCGGATGGGCTCGCTCAAGGTGGGATCCACCGGCAGCCCTGGGGCCGGCAGGAGATCCACCAGCTCGGTGAACGTGCCACTCCGCAGGCCCACCACGGCAGCAGCTCCCAACTGGTTACAAATGGCAATGAGAACCGGCTCTTGGGCAGTGGCGGTGAGGTTGGCCAAGGTAACCGTGACCGTGGCGCGGCTGGCTGCCGGCGGGTAGGTGACCTCAAAGGTGCGGGCAAAGGCATTGCCCAGCTCGTCGCGGGCGCGAAAGCGAAGCTGCCCGGTGTAGGGCAGGATGGAAGAAAAGTAGATGCCAAAGCGGTCGCTGGGACTCCGTCCGGGGATATTGGCCTGTCCGGGGACATAGGCAAGGGCAGCCCGGCTTTGCCACTGATTGGGCGGGGTGTAGGGCAGCAGCGGGCCACTGGTGAAGTTGGGGGGTTCTTTGGGGGGCAGATCCGGCTGGCCATCTCTGTTCAGATCCAGCCCATTGCCCAAGAAGGCCACCGAGCGCTGTAAGAGAATAGGACGGTTTTGGTTATCCAAAAGGGGATTCCGCCTTTCTGCCAGCCCGGCATTGTCCACATAGACATTAAGGGGGCGATTTAGGATTTGGTTATCCCGCTGCCGCCGCATGTTGAACTGTAGGTAGGGCCCCACTGCGCCCGCTGCCGGGGATCCCCCTGTAATTTCAAAATCATCTGCCCGCAGAAAGACATTTTCCAGTGGGCCCAGGGGAGTTGTTCCCTCGCCGCAACCGACCAAGCTGAGCGCCAAGAGCGCCAAAGTTATATAAGCTACAGCAGGGCAACCTTTTGCGGTGGGGGAATCCGAGCCCCCACAAGTCGGCAGCAGGGGCCGGCAGGCACGCTTTGGCTTCAGCATTCATCTCCTCTCCACAACAGACACCTTGGCGAGGGTTCGACCCAACCGGACTAGGTTGAAGGATGGGCAGGGATCCCTCTGCACTCATCGGATTCGCCTGAACCACTATACCGTGAGCCTCGGTTCAGCTAGAAATCGCAGGAGCCCCGCACTGTACCCGTAGGGTCAGTGCCGGGAGGAATGCGCTTTGATGAAGTACAATGAACTTATGAGCCAA
>NZ_JBSSDE010000050.1:0-20530 GCF_054060435.1 Thermostichus sp. MS-CIW-34
AAGTGCGGTCAATTTCTTGACGCAACTCTTGTGGGACTATCAGCTTGCAACGTACGGATATAGTCTGGCTCATGGGCTTATTGTAGTTCATCCAGGCTTTTGACCGGCAAACCTATAAGGAGGAGGGCTTTCCTCCCGACACCAAGCCTGCGGCTATGGTGCGGGTCTCCAGCCCGAAAATTTGGTGAGCTTTCTGGGAAGGGATCAGTCTTGGATGTACTCCTCGCCAGAGATCAGGGCAGCTTCGGCTTTTTGAAACTCCCTTCCCAAGTAGGCCGCATGGCTGAGCTGGGAGACCACTCTCTCCTGCTCCTTTTCAAAGATCTGTACACACAGTTCTTTGGCCGTGCGCCCAACATACACCCGTTCAGGGGATCGGTTGACGGAGCCCTTGGCCGGGATCACAGCTCCTGTCTCCGGATCGGTGGCCAGCCCCCGCTCGTTGATGACGGTGCTGTAGTACTTGGCGCAAATGAGGTTCTGCTCCCGATCCAAGTAGATGACGAAATAGCCCGCCGGATCCAGATCCAGGGGTCGGCGGGAGAGATGGTCGTCAATACTGCGAATCTGCTCGCTCAGGGGATTGGAGGAAGGGGACATAGAACGGCTGACCCAGAACCACACAGGACGTAGCCGAGACTACCTTTGGCTGCTCTCATTGTGGCAGATGAACCCAATCTTTGGGCAGCCTTTGGGGTGGTTGACTTCCTTCCCAGCTTGAACGGTGGGGCTGGTCATATACCCGATGAAGGGGATCCTGTGCGGGCCATCCACCTGAGGTCTCAGAGCTTGGATTAGCGCGGGGCAACCCGATAGAATCGGGTGGCCGTCACCCACTGGTCGGAAGGGATCCCCTCGACGATGATGGCGCGGGCAATGGCATTGCCCAGTTGGGATCCCCGCACCCGCACGTCGGCAAAGGAGCCACTCTGCTCAAAAGAGGCAATCTCCTGGAAGTTGAGAGGACGGGGAGAGGCCACCGCTAACACCTGGGCTTGGCCGAAGGGTGGAGCGATGGTCAACCGATAGCTGGCCCCTGGCGGCGGGAAGGTGCGCACTTCTCCGGCCCGCAGAAACTCGTTGCCGCCGGAAAAGCGGTTGGGCAAAATCAGATGGGTACGGCCATCGGCTTGGATGCTGAACAGGTAAACGTAGGCATCGCGGTTGGTGCTCAGGGTAATGGCAATCGGCTCGCCAGGCCGGTAGATGGGGTTAGACCCGTGCCGATCCAGCTCCAGATTCACCCGCAGGTCGGAAGGAACGGGGTTGACAATGATGGAGCGGGTGCCAACATCCAACTGACGAGTATCGGCCAGTTGCAGCCTTTGTAAAGGAGGGTAGATGCCCAGGGTTTGCGGAAAAACAGCGGTGGTCGGAGCCACAGACAGCCCCAAAGCCAGCGGTAGGAAAAGCAGTTTGGCATTCATGGTTCACACCCAATCAATGGCTATGTTCATCCTAGGAAGGGGCGCAGGTTATGCGGGTCAGGCTTTGCGCAATCTCCAATCTCTTGCCGCGGCAGTTTCTCCTGCTGCAGATGGCACCCCCAAGAGGGAAAAGACGGTAAACCAGCGGGGGCACGGCTCTGTTCTCGGTACCTGGGATGGGAATTGGGAGCCACCGGTTTGGCAAGGGTTAATCTACAGGTAAGGGATCCCTTCCTCATGCCAGCTTCCCAGTCAACCCCCAACTTGCTCATGGCTCACGACAGCTACCAAGAAGGCATCGCAGCGGTACAAGCGGGCGATTTCCAGGCTGCCATCCGGGCATTTCGGCAGGCGGTTGCTGCCGATCCAACCCATACCGAAGCTCGTTACAAGCTGGCCTGGGTACTGGGCATGAGCGGCTATCTGGATCCGGCCCTGGCAGAGCTGGAAGCCGTTTTGGCGGCAGATCCCAACCATGTGGCAGCCCATTACAATCGAGGGGCCCTCCTCTTGCAAAAGGCCCAACTGGAAGCAGATGAGGACGGACAAATCGATCTGGCCGTTCTGCAACAGGCGGAAGCAGCCTTTCAAGCGGTGATGCGCTTGGATCCCACCGACCAACGGGCCTTTGCCTTCCTCAATTTGGTCAAGCGGGCCATTCGCAACCATCAGGCGTCCACTCAGGTCTCCGGCGGCAGTGGCGGGTAAATCTGTGGGGGTTGTGGTCGGCAGCGATTGCACAGCCAGAAACCCATTGCGTAACATAAGTAAAGCCTGGGGATCCCGGCAATTTGGAGAGGTGTCCGAGCGGTTTAAGGAAGCAGTCTTGAAAACTGCCGTGGTTGACGCCACCGTGGGTTCGAATCCCACCCTCTCCGTTTATCTTGAGGTAAAGCCCAACGGGTCGAAGCTACAGAGATTCACTGGCCCAGAGGGGGAGCTATCCACATGACCATCCTTGATTTATCGACCTTGACCACTCAACAGCTCAAAGACATAGCTTGGCAGTTGCGGGGCACTCCCGCAGTGGAGCCCATCTATCGGGAACTGGGATCCCGACCCAAGAGCATAGTGATTGCACCTGAAGATCCCCAGTGGACAGAAAAGGTTAACCAAATCCTCACAGAGGGATCCCCATCCTGACCGTCGCATCCCAAACAAGGCGGGACATGAATATCGAACAGCCGCCCTTGCCTGCCTGTGTCAGCTCTGCTAAATACTGAACACCCCCCACAGTTCCTTTAGTTGAAGAGAGGGTCACCATCTTGGGTAGCAGGAGCTAGCCGCAATGATTCCCACCGTCAAAGACGTTTGTCAAATTCATCCTATGGCCTTGAACTACGCCATAGTTGAGCAAATTGAAAATCTGTCGAATGTTATCGAGCATACAGCAGAGGATGCCCGGGCATTCTTCGCCAAAAACCACATTACCCGCGGGATGGATCTGTTGCTGCGTCAGGGGCTCAAACGGCTGGCAGGTCGCTCCGACCAAGCGGTGTTTGAACTCAAACAGGCGATGGGGGGTGGTAAAACCCACTCCATGATTGCCCTAGGGTTGCTGGCGCGGGATGCCGCTTTGCGTGCCGAGGTTGTGCCAGACATCACTCAAGATGCTCCTTTTGCCGACGCTAAACTGGTTGCCATCAATGGACGCCTCAAGTTCGAGCAACGGTTTATTTGGGGAGAGATTGCCCGGCAACTGGGGAAAGAAGAGGCTTTTGTCAAATTTTGGCAGCACGGAGCAGATGCCCCCAGTGAGCAGGATTGGATTGATTTAATTGGAGATGAACCCACCCTCATTCTATTGGACGAGCTGCCGCCCTACTTCGACTACGCCATTACCCGCATGGTGGGCGGAGGTACATTGGCGCAAGTGACAACCTACGCCCTATCGAACCTGCTGAGTGCCGCCTTGAAGTTAAAGCGCTGCTGCATTGTCATTTCCAATCTATCCGGCAGCTACGAAGGAGCCTCACGGGAACTGCAAAAAGCAATCGGTAACTTCGCTCAAGAAACCAACCGCCAAGCGCGATCCATCACACCGGTAGACCTGGGCACATCGGAAATTTACGACATTCTCCGCAAGCGGCTATTTAGCTCCCTGCCCAATGTACAAACCATTGATGCAGTTGCTTCTGCCTACGCAAAAGTGCTGGGAGATGCAGCCAGAGCCAAATCAATTGCCAAAACTGCCGAACAAATTGCCGCCGAAATTCATGCTTCTTACCCTTTCCATCCTTCGGTTAAGCACATCATTGCCCTATTTAAGGAAAACGAAAGCTACCGTCAAACTCGCGGCTTGATGCAGTTTGTTTCAAAAATAATCCAGTCGGTATGGGAGCGTCCCAGCAACGATGTCTACCTGATCGGTTGCCAGCATCTGAACCTCAACATCCCAGATGTGCGGGAAGAGATCAACAAAATCAGCAATCTACAGGGAGCGATTGCCCACGATATTGCGGCCAATGGCACTGCTGTCGCTGAACTGGTGGATCAAAAACTGGGCCATGATGCTGCCAGTCAGATTGCTGCCCTGCTGTTGACTGCCTCTCTGTCTGAATCAGTTGATGCTGTGAAAGGCTTTACCGAGGGGCAATTTTTGGAATACCTAGTAGCTCCTCAGCGGAATGTCAGCGAATTTCAGGATGCTTTTCAAGCGTTCCGTGCCAACGCCTGGTACCTGCACCGCAAAGAAAACGATGCTTGGTACTTTTCCAACATCGAGAACCTGCGTAAGCGCATTGATAGCCGTGCCCGCAACGCTCCCCAGCCGAAAATTGATGCGGAAATGAAGCGGCGGCTGGAAGAAATTTTCCGACCCCAACGGCGGATTGCCTATCAAGAGGTGCAAGCCCTGCCCAAAATTGATGAGATTCGCCTCAATGGCCCGCGGGTGTGCCTGGTACTCAGCCCAGACAGCAAAACACCCCCAGAAGAGGCCCAGCAGTTTTGGGAAAGTGTTCCCGAGAAGAACAACTTTTGTGTGGTTACCGGAGATGGCTCCAATCTGGCCAGCCTAGAAGACAAAACCCGTCGTTTGTGGGCCGTTGCCCGAGTACTGGAAGAAACCGGTGGAGACAAATCCCCCCACAAAGCAGAACTGGAGGAAGAGGCCGAACAAGCCGCCTACGACTTTAACGCCACTGTGGTCAGCCTGTTCAATCGGGTCTATTACCCCATCAAGGGCAAACTGACTCCTACCAAGCTCTCCATGACCTTTACGGGCAATACCTTCCATGCTGAAGAGCAGATCGAAAAAGCCCTATCCGATGTCGGTGCATCCAAGCTGTATGTCGATGTGGAAGCCAATGCCGAGGCGTTGCTGTCGCGAGCAGAAGACCTGTTGTGGCCGGCAGGGGGAGAGCGGCGTATCCCTTGGCGAGACGTGGTTTCCCGCACCATCACCAACGAGCGCTGGCCCTGGTTGCCCCCCAAAGGAATGGATACCCTGCGGCAGATAGCCGTCAGCCAAGGTCGCTGGCGGTACACCGAAGATGGATACATCGAAAAGGGGCCCTTTCCGCCCCCCCGCACATCCGTAGCCATCACCCAGCGAGAATACGATGACCGCACCGGTACGGCTACCTTGGAAATTCTGCCTCGAGATGCGGGCAAAAATGGCCGTGTTCACTACAGCTACACGCCCAATGTGGATGCCAACAGCCCTGTGGTGCCCGATACGATCTGGACAACCGATGCCACTGCCCTGTGGTTTGTCGCCATTGACCCGGATGGCCGGCACGAGACAGGGGATGTCTATGCTTGGAAGAATACGCTGACCCTCACCCACCAGCCTCGTATTGGCGGCGGCAAGCGCACCGTAGAGCTAACCGTGAAACCCCGTGGTCAAATTCGCTGGAACACCACGGGCATTAACCCACGGGAAGGCACCCTCTACACTGGCCCCATCGAACTAGAGGGATCAGAAGCCGTTACCATCTATGCCTACGCCGAAGATCAAGGGGTGAGCACCACTCGCAACTTCACGATCCCGGCGCTCGACCAAAAAGGGCCGGTGATTGACAAAAACAAACCGGCTAAGCTGCACAAGCGCCTCAACCTGCAAGGAAATAAGGCGAGTTATACGGCCATCAATCAGAGCAAGGCTTTGGGTGTGCGACTGGCGGGTGGGATCTCCCTAACCGTGGGGGAAGGGAACCGAGCCATCACCACCCGTTTTGGAAGCGATATGGTGGTAAAAGCGGAAGACATTGAGCAGTTTATTGCGATAGCACGTCAGGCTTTGGGCAATGAGACGGCAGAGGTGAGTCTGCGCTTGGACGACCTACGCTTCAGCAGCGGCCACGATTTGGAAGTCTTTTTGCATCGGTTGGAAATCAATCCTGAGCCGGGAGAGGTAGAGCAGTGAGCGATAAAAAATGGGAGACGGTGGGGTTCGGCTGTCCCAAAACCGTTGATCCCCACCACTTTGTGGTCGAAATACCTGCCGGCAGAACCGCTCCTGTGCTGATTTACGAAGTCTATGGCATCAAGGCGGGCATCAACGGACAGCCGGACATTGCGGAGCGCTGTGTTCTCAGCCGGTCTATCTGGAGCCAGATTGCTGAGGATCTCAAACAAGAGTTTAATGACCGCCTGCGGGCGAAAAAAATGAATCCGAGCCGTTGGACAACTGGCCGCAACCTCGTAGAACGTCTGCTGGGGAAGGAATTGCTGGTGCTGGCTTGGGCAGTAGAACGGGCCAAACCGGAGGCGATCCCCAATGCCATTCGCAACTGGAGAGGGCTGCGTCCAGAAGAGCGCTGGTGGCTTTACACCATGACAGCAGCGGCGACAGGGGGTGTCGATCACGGGAATATCGGTTGGCGCAAAGCCCTGCGCTATGCCCTCACAGAAAATCCCTTGACGGAACTGAGTGTGCCCACTCCGGTCAAGCGCCCATACCAGCCAGCTTGTTCCGATAGCTTGCGTAGCGAAGCCGTAGAAGCCGATCAACTCAGCCTGTTATCCTGCTTGCAAGAAGATCCCTCGCCCTTTTGGGATAGTGAAGCAACCATTGGCACGACAAAGCTAAGAGATTAAGTTATACTAGATAAAACCGCCTATTTGGGAGAATGCAAATGATGACAGAACTGCTGGAGAAAGCGATTAGCAAGTTAAAAGCTCTACCCACAGAGGAGCAAAATGCAATTGCCAGCCTGATTCTTGATGAGCTAGAAGACGATCAGCGATGGGAAGAATCCTTTGCTTCTTCAGCGGATATGTTAGCAAAACTCGGTGCCGAGGCAATAGCCGAGTATCAAGCAGGCAAGACGGAAGAATTAAACCCCGAAACACTGTGAAATCTCGCACCACTGCCCAGTTTCGCAAGTTGTTTAACGCTCTTCCAGAGTCCATTCCAGATTTGGACAAGCTAGACTTACAAAGGACGCTAATCCCGATCAAAAGTCAATATAATCCGCTTCTCTTGTGCAGCTCTAGCCAAGACCTCGAAATCTTTAGTACCTGGAGCTTCCTCTGAGAGCGATGCCACATCTAAGCCAGCATCTCGCAATAGACAGATACTTAAGCGTGGAAAATTTTCATTGACGAGAAATTGCATCAACTAACTTTATCTGAAAAACTGTAGAAGTTCATTTCACGCATACATTCTTGGATATAGCTAAACATAGCCCTAAGTGCTTCTGGAGTCAGCGTAGGGTAGTTTTCCAAAATCTGCTTTTCCGTCCAGCCTGCCGAAAATAGCCCCAAAATAAATTCCACCGATAGGCGACTTCCTCTGAAAACTGGCTTACCCAGGAGAATATCGGGATCCGAATGAATATAGTCTTCCCAGTTCACGGCTTAGGGCCCTAAGAGCTACCATGATCGATGGTATCGCCGGAGATCTCCCTTGTCCATCATCCCCCTTGCTTGGAAAGATAAGCCGAGTTTGATCGAGCGGCTCTTGCCTGCCCAAAAAATCAGCGCCGAAGCCCAAAAAGAACGCAAAGCAAATTTGGGACAAACCCTCACCGCCTTGGGAAGTTACTGGAAAGGGCGCAAACCCCTCATCCTCGCCAAAGCCTGTGTGTTGGGAGCATTATTGCCTGCCACCGATAACCCCGAAGCCGATCTGGAAATTTTTGAATTGCTGATGGGCATCGCCGACAGCAGTTTGGAACGGCGTTTGAAATCGCCACGGGACAAACTCAAATTGGCGCAACGCTCTTACCTGGAAAAACTGGAACTCTGCAAACGGCCGGAAGAATGCGACGATGCCACCCTCTACGGCCCCATTTGGGATCGGGTGAACCAACATTTGGGGACAAATGCCCACAGTTTCCCGGAATTGGTGGAACAACTGGGGACTTTGCGGTTTGGCCATCGCCCGCGGGTGGGAGATACCTTCTGCGGCAGCGGCCAAATCCCCTTTGAAGCGGCCCGGCTGGGCTGCGATGTCTATGCCAGCGACCTCAATCCCATTGCCTGTATGCTCACTTGGGGAGCGCTGAATATCGTGGGGGCAGATGAAGCCACCCGTCGGGAAATTGAGCAAGCCCAAAGGGAAGTAGCCGCAGCGGTGGATCAGGAAATTACGAAGCTGGGCATCGAGCATGATGAACACGGCAACCGCGCCAAAGCCTATTTGTATTGCCTGGAAACTCGTTGCCCTCACACGGGCTGGATGGTGCCAATGGCTCCCAGTTGGGTGATCAGCAAAACCCGCAATGTGGTGGCGAAGTTAATCCCCAATTACGACCAAAAACGCTTTGAAATTGAAATTGTCACGGGAGTGAGCGAAGCGGAAATGACCGCCGCCGCCAAAGGCACCGTGCAAAAGGGCGATTTGGTGTACGTGCTGGATGGGGAAGAATACCGCACGCCGATCAAAACCATTCGCGGCGATTACCGCCTGCCCGATGGCACCACCGGCAACAAACTGCGCCGCTGGGAAAAACACGACTTTATGCCCCGCCCGGACGATATTTTTCAAGAACGGCTGTATTGCATTCAGTGGATAACGGCGGAAACCTTGGGCCAAAGCCGCCAAGAAACCTTTTTTGCCAGCGTCACCCCCGCTGATTTGGCACGGGAACAAAAGGTGGAACAAATCGTGCGGGAAAACCTGGCCGCCTGGCAGGAAGCTGGCCTGGTACCCGATATGGCGATCGAACCGGGGGAAGAAACCACACGCCTCGTTCGCGAGCGGGGCTGGACGTATTGGCATCATTTGTTTAACCCACGGCAGATATTTTTACATCAGTTATTTCAATCAAGTTTATTAAACAAGAACTCAAGAATATTTTTATTATTTGGTTCAATTAGCGCTCTCGATTGGAATTCAAGATTATGTCATTGGCATACTAGCTGGGAAAAACCTGAAAACACATTCTATCAACAGGCATTGAATACTATGTATACTTATGCAATACGGACAACAGCTTTAGATAAAAACGCAAGATTTCCTTCTTATAAAAGGGATTTGCTGAATGGAGAAATAAAAGTTATTCATGCTCTGTCCGCCAACAACTGTAATGCTTTTAGTGATATTTTCATCACCGATCCACCGTATGCGGATGCGGTGCATTACCACGAGATCACGGAATTTTTCATCGCGTGGTTGCGGAAGAATCCGCCCAAGGAGTTTGCCGATTGGGTGTGGGACAGTCGGCGGGCGTTGGCCATTCAGGGCAAAGGGGAAAAGTTTCGGCAGGACATGATTGCCGCCTATAGCGCCCTAGCGAACCACATGCCCGACAACGGCTTGCAAATTGTGATGTTTACCCATCAGGATGCGGAAGTATGGTCGGATATGGCCAGCATCATGTGGGGGGCGGGCTTGCAAGTTACAGCCGCTTGGTACATTGCCACCGAAACCACCTCCGAACTGAAAAAGGGCGGGTATGTGCAGGGCACGGTATTGTTGGTAGCGCGCAAGCGGGTGCGCGACGAGTCCGCCTATCGGGACGAACTGGTGGAGGAAGTGCGGCAGGAAGTTGCCCATCAAATTGAGACCATGGTGGGGTTAAATCAGAGTACCAAGGGCAAGGGGCGCACCGAAAACCTATTTGAGGATGCCGATTTGCAAATGGCAGGTTATGCGGCAGCGTTGCGGGTATTGACGGGCTACCGGCGCATTGATGGACAGGATATGGTGGCAGCAGCCCTGCGCCCCCGACCCAAAGGCGAAAGAGACATCGTGCGAGAAATTATTGATTACGCTGTGCAGGTTGCCAATGAGCATCTTGTACCTGAAGGCATCGCGCAGGGGGTGTGGGAGGGGTGCTGTGGTGCAGAGCGCTTTTATCTGAAAATGATGGAACTGGAAGCGGTAGGGCTGAAGAAGCTGGACAACTACCAGAACTTTGCCAAGGCATTTCGAGTTGGCGACTATGGCGAATTGATGGCCTCTCAGCAGCCCAACAATGCCCGACTCAAAAATGCTCTAGACTTCAAGAAGAGCAGCTTTGAGGGCGAATTTGGCCGCTCAGCACTGCGAGCCGTTTTGTTTGCTCTCTACGAACTGCAGAAAGAGGCGGATAGCGATGAGGTGATGGAACACCTGCGGTCTTTGGTGCCCAACTACCACATGCGCCGGGATGATTTGATGGCTTTTTGTCAATACATCGCCCGCAAGCGAGAACACCGCTATCCAGAAGAATCCTCAGCCGCTAATATCTTGTTTGCACTGATTAGAAATGAACGCTTGGGTTGAAGAAGAAGTTATAGGATTAACTCACTCACAAGTTGTATTGCCAGGGCTTCCTTCAAGCTCAGCATCTGAGTTAAAGTATTTCTCAACAATCGACTTTATTTGGTTAACATAAACTATAGCCTTGTCCGCATTTTTTTGTTTGTAGTATTCCAAGGGGACAATATCTACAGCTCCATAAAAAGCCAACTCCCTATCTTTGCGCATCTCAAATGATATGTTTTCCAGCAAGGCTATTTCCTCGTCAGAAAGCTCTGGGAACCGTTCCCTATTTTCTGCTACTTGGCCACCAGGGTCATGGGTTTTGCCGTAGTTTATTCCCTTAATGATTAGGCAAGCTTTGATGAATAACTCAATGACTTCTTGGCACATCCGAACTACATCAGCGTAATCGCCAACCTCATAGAAGAATGACAACGCTTGGATGCGATAATTAGCCCTTTGATAGTAGTCTCTTGCTAATTTCTTTCTCATCGTTATTCACCCAATAGGGGATCCCCCGGCATACTTTATACGTAATTAAACTGTCACAGATGAGTTGATTGACTATATCCCTGATCTGCGTGATGCAGTTCTGCTTTTCATAGATGATGTGGTGGTTGGTAGCCACTTCATAAGTCAAGCTGGCTGGCCTGCATAGCTCTGTGGGCTTTAGCAAGATAAAGTTTATCTCCAAGCCAAGAAGTTTTTCTAGATCCCTGCAGGTAGGAAGCAGTAAGTCATCTCTGCTTCTGCAATCGGGTATATTCTCTGCAATTACTAATAAATCGAGGTCAGAGCCGTGAACCCATGAATTATTGGCGCGGGATCCATAGACAACAATAGCCCACAGATCCGAGCCAAAGACGGATTGAATTTTCTCTTGAATAAGCCGCGCTTGTGCTTCGGATATTCCTATGCTGCGCTTCTCTCTGCCCTGAAAGCCTGCAGACTCTTGTACGGTTGACATGGCTACCTTGCGCTGATCAGCTTATTCTGCAAAGACGCTGCTTGCGCCTTCGGCTGCTCATTTTAAGGCTAGAGTATTGTTACAATTTTACCCCAGCCCGCCATGTCCAGCACTTCTTTCCTACGCCGTTTCAGTTCCCGCCAGCAGCGGCTCAGCCATGTCTTTCTCAAAGATCGCCTGGCAAAGGCACGCACCTACAAGCGCATTGCTGGGTACTTTCGCTCTTCTATTTTTGAATTGGTGACTGAAGAGATTACACACATCGAGCAGGTGCAGATCGTCTGTAACAGCGACTTGGATCCCTGGGATATTGCCATCGGCAAAGCTTCCCGCCAGGCCAGAGAAATGGCGCTCAAAGAAAAATGGAACGAAGAGAAAGGAGAATTGATCACCAGCCTATTACAGCGCCCCCGCTACCGTCAACTTTACGAAATCCTCAAAAGCGGCAAAGTGGAAGTGCGAGTGGTGTCAGCCGCAGATGCCCCCTTTCTCCACGGCAAAGCAGGTGTTATTGAGGCAAGAGATGGCACCAAATCTGCTTTTATCGGCAGCCTCAACGAAACGCGGCAGGGATGGCAAGAGCATTACGAAATTGTCTGGGAAGACCAGTCGCCAGAAGGGGTTGCTTGGGTCGAAGCGGAGTTTCAGTACCTGTGGGAACGGAGTGTTCCTCTGCCAGAAGCGATTGTGGAAGAGGTGGGGCGATTATCTCGCAAGGTAGAGGTATTTCTTCAAGACTTGCAACCTGTCGATGTTCCTGGAGCCGCATTGGTGGAAGCCCCTCTCTATCGCCGGGGTGAGGTTCTCAAACCATGGCAGCAGTCGTTTGTGGAAATGTTCCTGGAACACCGAGAGCTGTATGGTGCAGTGCGACTCATTCTGGCAGATGAAGTGGGGCTGGGTAAAACCTTGTCTTTGGCGGTTGCGGCGATGGTGGCGTGCCTTTTGGAAGATGGGCCAGCCTTAATTCTTTGTCCGGCTACCCTCTGCCAGCAGTGGCAAGTGGAACTCAAAGATAAACTGGGCATTCCCTCTGCTGTGTGGCTCTCCAACCGCAAGGTATGGCAAGATGCCAATGGGCACATCATCAAAACCAAGGGTGCTGAAGGTATTGGCCGTTGCCCCTATCAAATTGGTATTGTTTCTACGGGTCTCATCTTTCACAATGCCCCCGAAGCCCAATGCCTTTTGGAACGACGCTTTGGCACGATTGTCCTGGATGAGGCCCACCGCGCCCGCTGTACCCGTGGTGTCACGGTAAGGGATCCCAAACCCAACAATCTCTTGGACTTTATGGGCAAGGCGGCCACCCAGTCCAAGCACGTCCTTTTGGGCACAGCCACCCCCATCCAAACCCATGTTGAGGAGCTGTGGGATCTGCTGGGAGTGCTCAACAGCGGTGCCGAGCATGTGTTGGGACGACGGCATCAGCAGTTGTGGCAGCAGACGCAAAGGATCCTGCCCATCTTGACAGGACAACAAGCAGTGACCGACGAGCATTTTGCCTGGAATTTGCTCCGCAATCCTCTGCCGCCATCTGTTGAGGATCCCTTGTTTGACCACATCCGCAGCGATCTGAAGCTCTTCAAAGGTCAACACTTCACAGATAAGCCCCTGACGGAATTGGAGGACTTCACCCGCCAAGAACTGCGAGATGCCCTGGAAGAGCGCCAACAGGGGCTGACTTTTTTCCAGCGACACAACCCAATTCTGCGCCATACCGTATTGCGAAAACGCTCTACCTTGGAAGAATTGGGCTTGCTTGAGCGGATTGCCGTCGATATTTGGCCGAGCGAGGGAGAGCAATTGCCCATGTTCTGTGGGCTGGGTTTGCTCACTTCTCCCGAATTTGATGTGGCCTATGAAGCTGCCCAAGATTTTGCTAGGGCTTTGAGACAGCGTACCCAATCCGCTGGGTTTATGAAAAGCATCATGCAAAGCCGGATCTGCTCCAGTATTGCCAGCGGCCTATCTACGGCTCAGAAACTACTGGAAAAGCGGCGTTTTTTTGAGGAGGACGGAGAAGAAGATTGGCTGTTAGACAACCTTCCAGAGATTTTAGAGGCAGAATATGCCCATTTGGAGCGCATTGTTAGCGTCTTGAGCCAAAAGAGCACGGATCCCAAACTCGATGCCGTCCTCTATTTCCTACAGGAACGACACTGGCTGGACTTGGGATGCATCATTTTCAGCCAGTATTTTGATACCGCCCATTGGGTGGCCAACAACCTGAGCCAACGTCTGCCTCAAGAAAGTGTGGCTCTCTATGCAGGCGCCCACAAGTCGGGTTTGTTTTTTGCCGGAGAATGGCGGAGCGCAGAGCGGGAAGATATCAAGAGAGCCGTGCGAGAGCGTACCATTCGGCTGGTGGTGGCCACCGATGCTGCTTGTGAAGGTCTGAATCTCCAAACTTTGGGCACGCTGATCAACATTGATCTCCCTTGGAATCCTTCCCGCCTAGAGCAGCGCATCGGGCGGATCAAGCGCTTTGGTCAGACCCGCGACCGTGTGGACATGCTCAACCTGGTGTACCACGGTACCCACGACGAAAAGGTATACGAGGTGCTTTCTCAGCGGATGAAAGATCGCTACGACTTGTTCGGTTCTTTGCCCGATACTATCGAAGATGAGTGGATTGAGAATATCGAAACTCTGGAGGCCAAATTGCAGGAGTTTACAGAGCGCAAGAAACAGGCCAACGCTTTTGAGCTGCGCTACGCAAGCACAGTTGAACCCAAA
The DNA here is from genome assembly GCF_054060435.1 of Thermostichus sp. MS-CIW-34. Lineage (NCBI taxonomy): Bacteria > Bacillati > Cyanobacteriota > Cyanophyceae > Thermostichales > Thermostichaceae > Thermostichus > Thermostichus sp. MS-CIW-34. Next base: position 13,772 of record NZ_JBSSDE010000050.1, read on the forward strand.
GGCCCAAGATGGGAGACCTGCGAAAAGGTGTTGTCCCGTCGGGATATTGTGGAACGTCTTTCAGAAGGGTGGTAGCCATATATCAGCCAATTCGATATGCTTCTGCCAATGGGCTGGAAAAAGTTGCCTCTGACCACGAGTTAATACGGGCGGAAGTGCCTTGACCATGCTAGGCTCCAGCCCGAAAAATCTGCTCAGCCGTGAGGTTTAATTCAGGGAAAACTTTAGAGCGAATCCGGTCATTGCCCCGAAATAATTGCGCCTGATATTCCTCATTGACCAGTTGGAAAACAGAGATTGTGGGAACCTTCGGCTCGCCAATGTACCGACGACCCCCCAACGCTTGGTAGTCAACGATCCAGTATTCGGCAATACCTAACGTCTCGTAGTCACTCAGCTTATGCCAGTAGTCATCTCGCCAGTTGTTGCTGGTGATTTCAATGACAAGAGGAATAGAGGTTCCGTGGATGAGCGTCGAGGATTTCTGCCACAGGGGTTCTCTGGCCAAGGCGGTACGGTCAATCAGCACCCCATCAGGAGCGTAGGCAGTATCGCCTTCCGGCGCCTTGATCAAGGTGTCCCGACCTAGAAAATAGTTGAGGTTGCACCTGCGGATTTCTAATGCCAATTGGATGGCAAGAAAACCACTGATTTCATCATGTTTCCCTGTGGGTTGCATCTCAACCGCAACTCCGTTGTGTAGTTCGTATCGTCTGTTAGGTTTCCACTCCAGAAACTCAGCAAAAGTCATTGGCTTAGAAGACACAGCATAGGTAGCAGTCATAGTTTTTCCTCCCTTGAATGAGTTAAAACGCCCTAGATACTTCTGCAAACATTGTCGCCCATCTCATCCTTTAATAGTCTTTTATGGCATAGCCGTGTAACCCTAGCCAGAGCCGGATGTAGATATCTAGCAGAATCACTTCAGGCATTCCCAACTTGCCTCATCTACGTTTCAAGTGGGGGAGTAGGTTCTTGTCAGGAGCGTGTTGCATTTGAATCTTGCTCTAATTCAATATCACCGTAAATGTCTGCCAGGGAAAAAGTGATGTTGACAGATGGCAGCGTAACAACATCATCCAGGGCATGGTAGTCCCTGAAGATCCACTCGACATTTCCCTGGCGGCGGTAGTGTTCTACACTGATTCGAGCTTGGTCAATTAGCAGATACTCCTGTAAAGTTGGGAGAGAGCGATAGGCAGCAAACTTCGCTCCTCTATCGTAGCTTTCGGTGGCAGGCGAGAGCACTTCCACAATTAAGATAGGGTTAGTGACAGTATCCTTGCGCCCTTCTTTAAGCTGAACTGGGTTTTGGATCACCATACCATCGGGATAGACATATTGTTCGAAGGCAGGTATGTAAAGTCTGAGATCACTAGAAAAAACGGAAAACCCTTGCCTCTTAGCTTAAGCCAAAGTAGGGCATTGACACTGGTAATCAGTTGGCTATGAATGGGTGTGCCGCCAGTTATCTCAATAATTTCCCCATTGCGAAATTCACGGCGGATCCCGCCTGTGGCCTCTGATTCAGCTTCCAGGGCAAAGTATTCCTCTGAAGTGTGGGTTTTACGGGGGGCGAGGGCAGTGGTCATGGCATCTCCTCAGGCAGCGGCAGAATGGCTCAAACGGTCAGTCGGGTGTCGAGAAGCTCGACGCGGTGGCCTTCGGGTTCTCTCGGTCGCAAGTGCAGCCAACCTCTCTGCGTCCTTCGTCGGCCTCTCCATGATGAGAGGTATCCTGCGATTCTGGGGTAAAGACCGGTGGTGGGGAGCTGACGCTTTTGTTATCCTGTCGCATAAGCTCCCCCTCTGGGATCCCAGGGGAAAGTGGGCCAACCTTGCCTGACACTGAACGCCAGCACAGCCCGCATAATGTTCCCGCACAATGTCCTGCACAATGTTGTGTCAGCAAGACTTGGTTCTCGATGGCAGGTTTGCAGAGAGGACGTGACCTGATGTTTACTTGGCTCTGGACGAAACAATTTTCTCGCTTGAATCAAAGGCTACAGAGCCTAGAGGTAGCCCGCGAGGAAAACCTTCTGTCTCCCGATCTGAGCGCTCAAACTCTGCAGGTGGCCCCCGACTTTTGGGAACGGCAGCACCAAGCCTTTGTCTATGTGGATAAGCAAATGCGAAGGCTCAGCCGTCGCAGCAAGATTTGGGGAGGAATGGCGCTGCTGGCCATTCTGGCCGATGCGGCTTTGATAGTGGCAGGTCTGGCAGCGTTCCAGTCTTGGCAGCAGGTGCAGGCGGATCGCCAATTAACTCGCATTGCCCAACAGGTTGCGGCTGTCGATCCTGTGCAGCAAGCTTTTGATGATCTGGTGGCTCAATTGCCCCAGATGAGCGGGGCAGAGCGATCTCGTGCCCTAGAGGCGTTGCAGGCTCTCTCGGCCATCTCGATGGCCTATGGCGGCTACTCCTCCGACGGTTCTGCGGGTATTTCTGTGTACAGCTCTGCTCTCCCAGCAACCCCTCTTGAGGCTCAACTGCAAACCATTTACCGGTTGGGGCAAATGCGGGTGGTGGAGGCGGTGCCGGCTTTGCTGACCAAGCTTGCGGACGATGAACCGGTGGTGCGGGAGGCGGCAGCCCGTGCCCTCGGCCAAATCGGGGATCCGCGCGCCTTGGATCCCTTGCACGATCTTCTGGCCTATGAGCCCAATGAGTTGGTTCAAGATGCCGCTATTGCTTCGATTGCCCAACTGCTGCGCTGAAGAGAGGGTTAGATGGGGGTGGGAGTTGAGGCACTGGGGATGAGTATCGGCAAAATGAGCAGGCTGGGCAAACTGCTGGGGGTGATTTGTTGGGTGTGGGGATCCGCTCTGCCCGTTTGGGCGCAGGATCCCTTCCGCAGCGGGGACAATGCCCGCCCCATCAGGCCGGAGGTGGCGGCAGCTTTTGAAGAGTTCTTCTGTTCAGGCCGCTACAGCCAGAGCCGGGAAAAACTGGAAATGGCCAAGAAGGCCTCCCCCGAAGAGCCGATGGTCTATGCCCTGTTGGCGGCGCTGGCCTATCAGGAGGGAGACCTGGAAGCATTTGCCCAGTTGGCCACTCAAACCCGACAGGTGGCCGCCGAGTTGAAAAAGACGGATCCCTTGCGTGGCAACCTTTACGAGGGTGTGGGCTACGGGCTAGAGGCAGCCAACATAGTGGTGCGAGATGGGGTGGTCATCGGTTTGCCCAAAGCTCTGCCCACCCTCAATCAATTGTTTGCCTCCATCCGGGCCGCCCAAGCAGTGGACAGCAGCGATCCGGAGCTCAATCTGCTCAACGGCTACATGGATTTGCTGCTGACCTACCGGGAGAAGGCTCTAAATCAGTTTCGGATGGCAGCTCCTGACTATCTGTCCTACCGCGGCCAAGCTCTGGCCTACCGGGATATGCAGCGCTTTGACGAGGCGCTGGAGGCGGTGGATCGAGCCATTGCTGCTTCTTGCAGCAACCCCGAGCTTTACTACCTCAAGGCGCAAATTCTGGTTTCCAAAGGGCAAGACCGAGAGGCCGTCCCCCTTTTCGATCAGGCCCTGCAAGCTTCCGCCCAACTGCCCCAACCTTTGGTGGAGCAAATCCAGATGGAGCGGGATCGCGCCGCCCAGCGCAGTGGGTTGACCGGCCAGTTGCCGGCCACGCCTAGCCCCTGAAGGGATCCCATGAGCCTGCGCATCAGCGGCAAACGAGCGCTGCAAACTCCCACTGGCTTGGGCACCCGACCCACCCCTGGCCGGGTGAGGCAGGCCTTGTTCAACATCTTGCAAGGGCAGGTGGAAGGCTGTCGCTGGCTGGATCTGTGCTGTGGGGCCGGTACGGTGGGGGCAGAAGCCCTGTGTCAGGGGGCCGCTTTTGTGGCCGGGATCGAGATTGCCGCCCCTGCCTGCCGCATCATCCGAGCCAACTGGGCCAAGGTGGCGCAGCTGGGGCAATCTTTCCAGGTCATTCAGGGAGATGCCCGCAAGCTGCTCAGCCGCGGCCTGAACTTGGAGCCATTTGATTACGTGTACTTTGCTCCTCCCTACGAGGCCGGTCTGTACGCCCCGCTCCTGCCCCTGATCCCGCCCTTGCTCAAGCCAGGCGGAACCTTGATCGTCGAGCATCGCAGCGGCCAGAAGCTACCAGACCAGGTGGGATCCCTGCTGCGCTTTGACCAACGAACCTATGGGCAAACGGCGCTGGCTTTCTATCGCAATCTGGAAGAGCAGCTCTAGCTGGGGAAGGGAGTGCTGACGAAGCCGATTTCCAAGAGCTGCTGGTAGGCTTGGGTGCCCAGCTCGCGGGTTGGGCTCTGGCTGTTGATGACCTGGATCAGCCAGCCCACGGCCTCTTCCGGTCGCCCGGCGGCGCGGTAGACCACGGCCAAATCGTAGGCAGCTTGATCCCGGGCTTGGGCGGCAACACGGGCCAGCTCCCGCTGTTCTTCGGAGATGCGGTTTTGGATCCCGGCGAAGGCGCGGGAGAGATCTTGGTGGTAGTTGGAGCGCTGGTTGTAGGCGTTGAACACCTGCTGCAGCAGCTCGACAGCCTGGTCGTAGTTTTGCGCTTGGATGGCGGCATTGGCTTCGGCGGCCAGTTGTTCGGCTCGCAATGCGCTGAGGGCGCTGCTGGGTTGCTCTAGGGCGCGAAACTGCTGCGGATTGGGAATAAGCTGCTGTCCGGCAGGGAGCTGCTGAGCGGTGGCCCAGAAGGTGGAGCCCACGCCCAAGATGAGGCCGAGCAGTACGCCGAAAACCAACCGCGCCCAAGAACGGCGCAGAAGGCTGAGCCCCTGTGCGATGGCGTCCTGGCGACAGCCTTGGGAAGCAACAGCGGGACGTCGTCCAATCATGTGCGGGTAACCCCCAAAACCTCTCTTGACCCGTTCCACTTTACCCTACTCCTCGGGTCTTTGCTGCAGCTCAGGGATCCCTTTGGAGCGAGGCTGGGAGGAGATGGGCTTCTTGAGCTTGGGCGGAGAGGAGCTGGGCGAGTTGGGTGGCTCTGGAGGCTTTTCCGGCAGCAGCGGTAGGTTGAGAATCAGCTCATACATGCGCAGGTATTCCAGCGCCGAGCGGTGCCAACTGAAATCACTGGCCATGCCCCGCTTCTGCAGCGCTTGCCAGGTTTCTTTGTGCTGGAAGGCTTCCCAAGCCCGCGCCAGACAGGTGTAGAAGTCCAGGGCTTCGTAGCGGTCAAAGCAGTAGCCGGTGCCGATCCCCTTGCTGGGGATGTGGTGGCTGACCGTATCCACCAGCCCCCCCGTGCGGCGGACGATGGGCACACACCCATAGCGCATGGCGATCATTTGGCTGATGCCACAAGGTTCAAAGCGGCTGGGCATCAAAAACGCATCTGCCCCCCCGTAGATCAACTGGGCCAGCTTGGGTTGGTAGCCTTTTTGGTAGGCCATTTTGCCCGGGTGCCGCTCGGCCATCTCCCGGATCCGCCCTTCGTAGTAGGCTTCGCCGCTGCCTCCCAGCAAAACAAATTGCGCGTCGCTGTAGGCCAAAAAGCGATCCAAGGCTTGGATGAGCAAGTCGATCCCTTTTTGCTCCACCAAACGGGCCACCATGCCCATCAGGAAGGTATCTGGGTTAACGGTCAAGCCCAACTTGGCCTGTAGCGTGGCTTTGTTGGTCGCCCGCCCGCTGAGATCATCGATGCTGAAATTGGCCTCTAGGTCTGGGTCGGTGCGGGGATCAAACCTATCGATGTCGATCCCATTCAAAATTCCTCGCAACCGTTCCCCTTTCCAGGCCAACAAGTCCTGCAGTCCTTCCCCATGCAGAGGGGTGCGAATTTCCATCGCATAGGTGGGCGAGACGGTGTTCACTTGGTCGGCGTAGAGGATCCCGGCAGCCATGGTGTTGTGGGCAGAAAAATACCAGGGCAGCCAGGTCATGCGCTCCAGTTGCCAGCGCCAGGGCCCTTGGTAGGCCAGGTTGTGGATGGTGAACACCGTGCCAATATCGGGAGCTTGGTGCATCCAGGCCGGGATCATGCCGGTGTGCCAATCGTGGCAGTGGATGATGTTGGGTTTCCAGGGGTAGTAAGTCCAGGCAAATTCGGCTACGGCGTTGGCAAAAAAGGTGAAGCGCCAGAACTCGTCCTCGCCGTAGTAGATGCGGTGGGGAGCAAAGCAGTAGTGGCTGACCAAGTAGAGGGGCACATCGGTGCCGGGCAAAACGCTTTCGTAAATATCGGCCACCTGACCCATGACCTGTTTAGACCAGATGGGATCTTTCGAGCGGGGGTATTGCCCCGGTTCCTGGCCGAACTTGTCCCAGAGAAAGCCATACAGAGGCATGATGATGCGGACATCCTGACCCAGCTTGCGCAAAACGACAGGCAGGGATCCCACCACATCCGCCATGCCCCCCACCTTGGCCAGAGGTGCTGCCTCTGCCGCTGCGAACAAAATCCTGGCTTGAACCACGCTGCCCTCCCTGGTGTTGTGGGCTCCGCTCCGCCGCCGTGAACGGATCCCGGCTCAGTTGCCCTCAGCCAAAACCCTTCCCATCCTAAAACACAAGGGATCCCTGCGCCGGATGAGCTGAGGCAGCGCTTCTTCCTGAGGCTGTGTTGCAACTTATTGATTTTTCGTAAGATGGAAGGACAGTGCTGCTTAGAAATGTTGCAGGCGCTGCTGTATTGCACTTTATTTGTCGTCATTGTTCTGGAGATATCGTCCTATGACCATAGCGGTAGGGCGCGTGCGTCAGGAGCGAGGATGGTTCGACATCGTCGATGACTGGCTCAAGCGCGACAGATTCGTGTTTATCGGCTG
>NZ_JBSSDE010000051.1:0-19230 GCF_054060435.1 Thermostichus sp. MS-CIW-34
TTGGATAACAGTAGTCATGAGGACAAACTTCCCTAAGGAAGCGCGAAGATTGACAACCTAAACTTAAAACATCCGTTAAGTTTCGTCAACTACCTTTTTTGATCCTGAGAGAGGCCATGTCGCTTGTCCGCTGGATTTTAGGGATCCACACCACCACGCCCGTTTTGGGCCTGGCCCTGCTGCCGTTGGAGCCAGGGTTGGGAGAAACCCGCAGTCAGAGCTGGTGGCTGGATCGGGAGATGGCAGCGCAGTTGCACCCCTGCTTGAAAGTCTTCTTGGCCGGTCAGGCTTGGTCGCAGATAGCTGGGATCGCTGTAGCTTTGGGGCCGGGCAGCTTTACGGGCAGCCGTTTGGGGGTGAGCGTGGCCCGTCTGCTGGGCCAGCAACTGGGCATTCCCGTGTTTGGCTACTCGGCTTTGGCCGTCCTAGCCCGCCATGTGTGGATCTGGCAGGGATCCCCGCCCCAGCCCTTGACGGTGGCGGTGCAGATGGACGCCAAACGAGAAGAGTGGTATGGCGGCGTATATCGGGTGACAGAAGAGGGTGTCGCTGCAGAAGTGGCCGATCGGCTCTGGGAGGAAGAGGCTTGGCAGGCAACTCTCCGACAGTGGCCGCAAGCTCTATCCGTGAATGCCGCCGATTTTGTGGATTCTGCACCTGTGGTGGCGTTGGCAGAATTGGCCCGCGCCGATTTTCGGGCCGGATTGCGCCCTCAGTGGCAGGAGGTGCTGCCCCTCTACGGTCGCCAGCCCCCGATTGATCTCAGAGGGCTGAATCGGACTCCGCCTCCCCAGCGCGAACGGAGTGCCCCATCGTCACGGTAAGATTGGGAAGTCTAAGCAACGGATCCCTCTGCTGACATGATCTCAAGCAACGATTTGCGCCCTGGCGTCTCTGTAGAAATTGACGGAGCTCCCTACAAGGTGATCGAGTTCCTGCATGTGAAACCCGGCAAGGGGGCAGCCTTTGTGCGCACTAAGCTCAAAAACATGCAGACTGGCAACGTTGTGGAGAAAACCTTCCGCGCCGGTGAAACCCTGCCCGCAGCCACCATCGAAAAAGTCGAGATGCAGTATCTCTACGCGGAAGGGAACAACTTGGTGTTTATGGACATGGAGACCTATGAGCAGGCTCCAATTACCGCCGCCCAAATTGGCTCCGCCGTGAAATATCTGAAAGAAAACATGCAAGTGTCAATCTTGCGCTGGAATGGGCAGGTGATCGATGTGGAGCTGCCCAACACCGTTGTTCTGGAAGTGGTGGAAACAGATCCAGGGGTGAAAGGAGATACCGCCACTGGGGGAACCAAGCCGGCCAAGCTGGAGACCGGTGCTGAGATCCAGGTGCCTTTGTTCATCAAGGTTGGAGAACGGATTCGGGTCGATACCCGCACCGACACCTATCTGGGCCGGGAGTGAGTTCTCCCTCTCCTTTTCGGTTATGGATTTCTGTTGTGGACAGGTGATGCATCAGGAGTGAACCTTCCCTTGGATGTTGTCAATTGGCAGGAAATTCGTCTTCTCCTGGCCGCTCTGCAAGAGAGCGATGTTACCGAGCTAACTCTGGAGTTCAAAGATTTTCGCCTCACCTTGCGCAAAGGGATCCCGACTGAGCTCTCCTCCACCCCCGCCAGTCCGGTTATTGTCTCCTCTGCGCCTCCTCCTGCTCCTGCAGAAGCGCCCCCTCCTCCCACTGCTCCCAAATCCACCCCCAGCCATTGGATAGACGTGACGTCACCAATGGTGGGCACTTTCTACAGCGCCCCAGCTCCAGGTGAACCTGACTTTGTGCGGGTTGGCCAACGGGTGAACAAGGGCCAAACCCTGTGCATCATCGAGGCCATGAAGCTGATGAACGAGATCGAGGCCGAAGCGGCAGGCGTGGTGACCGAGATTTTGGTGAGCAATGGGCAATCGGTGGAGTTTGGGCAGGTGTTGATGCGGTTGGATCCCACGGCTTGATGGGCAAGGGGGTAAACCGGATTTTGGCGACCCAATCTCCCTTGCCTGTGTATACACCAAAGTTGAATCGGATTGAGGGGATGTGGTCGGTGTTGAAGCGCTGTATCCGGCAGTTTTCCAGAGCCGGGAAGTATGGGATGGAGCAAAGGGTACAGACCGCTTTGCTACTCATCGATCCATTCAATCCATCCTGCTGGGAGAAAAGTTGGGGGTGACAGCCTGGGAAACCCTCTCAGACCAATTTGACCAGTCTGCGCGCCCCTTTCACAGCCCTACCTGTGCCCCAGTTGCCGATGGCTCCCAGCTGAGGTTAAGAGAAGCCCATAGCCCCCCGGCCCCTCATTGACTATGATGCGGGCGTGAGGTGTGAATAAGTACCTAAACAATGGCAACCCAACGCATTTGCTTTGCTCAAGTCTCAGATGTCCACCTGATGCCCGAGACGGGGTGCCGCTGTTGGTGGATGTCCGATTCCCCCCGCCGCCAGTTGGAAGCCGCCGTTGCCCATCTCAACCAGGTGCCCGATCTGCACTTCGTGGTGTTTACCGGGGATTTGGTGGATCAAGCGGATCCGGAGAGCTTTCAATCTTTCCAGGAGATTGTTGCCCAACTGCGGGTGCCCTATTACCTCAGCCTGGGCAACCACGATATCGACACCCTAGGGAGAAAGGGACGCTTCAACCGGGATCAGTTTATCCGTTGGTGCCAAAGCCAATTTCCCCTGTCCCCGGCTCCCACCGGTTACGTCGATTACAGCCTTTCCCCTCTGCCCGGGATCCGCTTGATTGCCCTCGACGCCAGCCTGGGACGCTTCCCTTTGCCTCAGGGCGTGCTCCGCCCCTCCCAACTGCACTGGCTGGGCGAACATCTGCAAACGGTGCCGGAAGAATGGCTGATCCTGCTGATCCATCAGCCGCCCTTCATTGCTCCCACTCAAATGGACGCGGTTTTGTTTCGCAAGTACCGGCTCCTCAGCGAACCAGCCTCGGCGCTACACGCTCTCTTGGCCCGTCACGGACGGGTGGTGGCGGTGCTGAGTGGCCACCTGCATGTGCCGAAGGTGTATGTCCGCGATGGGATCCCCTACCTGACAGCACCTCCTCTGGTGGGGCCGGTTTCGGCTCTGCGGGTGTTTGAGCTGGAGGTGAACCCACGGCGAGGGGTGTTGCGCTACCACTGGGTTAAGTTGCCGGCATTGGATCCCAGCCCCCTCTGGCACGGCTTGGTGATGGGGATCCGACGGGATCGCTGGGGACAAATCCCTCTCCGGGCCAAGGGATCCCGCTCTCTCCCTCTGCCCGCTGCCGCCTGGTAATCAAAACCCCTAAAGCTTGACCGAATTAGTGTAGATTAAAAAAAGCAAAAATCGTCGAGTTCGGTGTCTTCCCCCTATGACAGCAAGCCTTTCTCCTTCTAGCCGCTGGGAGCTGGCGGCTCAAGCGCTGCGGGAGCAGTATCAACCTCAAGTGGCGTCCCTGAGCGAACGGTTTGAGCCTTTGTCGGCAAGCGACCTGCTCACCTGGGCGGTTGAAGAATTTGGAGATGGGCTGGTGCTGGCCTGTAGCTTTGGCCCGGAAGACCTAGTGCTGATCGATCTGCTCACGGCGATTAACCCCCGTGTTCGCGCTTTTTTTCTGGACACCGATTTTCACTTCCCGGAAACCCTACAACTGCGGGAGCAGGTGTTGGCGCGCTACCCCCACTTGCAACTGCAGATCTTCAAGCCCTTGCTTACCCCGGAAGAGCAGGCAGCTCAATACGGGCCAGAACTGTATCGCTCTAACCCCGACCTCTGCTGCAACATCCGCAAGGTGGAGCCCTTGAATCGTGCTCTGGCCGGTTGCACCACTTGGATTACAGGGATGCGTCGGGAACAATCCCCCACCCGCGCCGATATCGGCAAGGTGCAGTGGGACGGCAAGCGCAACCGCCTCAAACTCAACCCGCTGGCTGACTGGACAAATGGCCAAGTTTGGAAATACATCCTTGACCACGGGATCCCTTACAACCCCCTGCACGATCGCCACTACCCCAGTATCGGCTGCCTCCACTGCACTGCGCCTGTTGAGCCAGGGGCGGATCCCCGCTCTGGACGCTGGAAGGGCACAAGCAAAACCGAATGCGGCCTGCATACCTAACCCATGACTGCTTCCTCCATCCTTGAGGTGGCTCAGTTTGAAATTACCCCCGGCTCTGAAGCCGCCTTTGAAGCCGCCATCGCTCAAGCTTTCATCTATTTGCAGCAGACCGACGGCTACCAAGGGCACCAACTGCAGCGCTGTCTGGAGCACCCTCAGCAATACCTACTGCTCGTTCAGTGGGGATCCCTAGAGGCCCATCTGGTCAACTTTCGCCAATCGGAAAACTTTGTCCGCTGGCGTGCCCTCATCGGGCCCTACTTTGCTCGCCCACCCCAGGTGTTGCACTACCAGTTGCTGACCGGATCCCCTTTTTGATTTGAAATAGGGCACCTGTCCACTCTCCACCTAGGTTGACCCCAATGGGACAGGTTAAGATGTGATATTATTTGTTTCCGGCCTTCAGACAGATGCACAGCGGCATCGCTCGTAGGGGCTGTTAACTCAGTGGTAGAGTACCACCTTGACACGGTGGGAGCCGCTGGTTCAATTCCAGCACAGCCCATGTCTTTGGCAGAAGCTGACAAAGGTTTGCTCCAGGATCAGGTTACAGTGCTGAGCCTAGCCCTCCCCTGCAGATCCTGTGAAACTGGGGATTCCTCGCCGCCACGGATTCTACTGGTAGATATGGGCCGCTTTTAGCATGTGGTAGGTGATCAGCAATTGAGTCAAAGCCAGGGGATAGCTCTGGAGCAGCTCGCCGGTGGTGCCGATCAACTGGCCGATGTTGGGGTTTCCCTCTAAGCTACAGAACTTGCCCAGGTAAGGGATTTCGTTGCAGAGCATCCGCTCCAGCTCAATCACTTGGCTGGCCGTAGCATGGGCATCAATCTGCAAAACATCGACGGGCTTGCCCATATCCCGATCCAAATCCAAACGAATGGCAGAGCTAAGGTGATTGTCGCGGGCATTGAGGATTTGCCAAAAATCTGGGTGAGGAATGGTGGGGCGCAGCACCAAGCGTGCATTCAGCAATACCTCGTCTTGGTTGGATCCCTCTTGGGGCGGGTAAAAGGTGACCACTACATCGGCCCATTGGCGCTGTGGACGAATAAAAGCCTCTGAGTCGGGTTCGCGCTTTTTGAGCTCTTCTCGCACTTGCTCTTCGGTATATCCGCGCTTGCGGGTGTCCCGCTTAATCTTCCAAAGGGCTCGTAAATGTTCTGGGGGAGCCAAATAAACCTTGACATCGTAGCTATCCCGCATACCACGGGTAAAGTAGCCCAGCAGCCCTTCGACAATCACGTATTTGTTGGGCTTGACATACTCTGGCGGGTCAAAGGTGCCGGTGCTGTGGTTATAGACGGGCTTTAGGATCGGCTGGCCGGTGCGCAAGAGCGTCAGGTGCTGCTGAACGATATCCAGGTAGTTGCAGTCGGGATGGAGGGCTGTAATCCCCAGTTCAGCGCGTTGTTTGCGGTCGTAGCGGTGGTAGTCGTCGGTGCAGATGACAGTGACGTTTTCTTCCCCCAAGACTTGGGCAATGCCGCGGGTAAGGGTGGTCTTCCCAGCAGCACTATCACCAACAATACCCAGAATAATCGGGCGCTGAGCCACGGATCCCTCTCCTGAATCGTGAACCTGGGGCGGAGAACTCCCAACAACACTGGCCAAACTCAACTTCGTTTCGACCTGCGGATGGCCCCGATCAGAGAACAGGGATTGTCGGTCAGCAAACGAAGTTAAGCAAGCATTATCGGCTCTGGAGGGTATTGGGGCAAGAGAACGTTACAGCTTTTTTCAGCGGAGCCCTATGGATCCCTATACTGGAGTAGAAGCACTGGAAGGCATCAGAGCAGCAAGGGTAGCATTAGGTCAGACCGCTAGAGGGGGAAGCAACCGATGGGATTGTTCGATCGGGTCAGCCGAATCATTAGATCCAATATCAATGCGCTGGTCAGCAGCGCCGAGGATCCGGAGAAAATCCTGAACCAGACTATTCAGGACATGTCTGAGGATCACTACCAGATGCGGCAAGCGGTTGCCCAGGCCATTGCTGCCCAGAAGCGGATAGAGCGGCAGTATGAGCAAGCACAGCAGAGTGTTGATGAGTGGCAAAGACGCGCCGAGTTGGCCCTGCGCAACAACAACGAAGCTTTGGCTCGGGAAGCGCTGGTGCGCAAGAAAACCTTTGCCGAGACTGCCCAAAGCCTGAAGCGGCAGTTGGATGAGCAGACTAAGCAGGTGGAGATCCTGAAGTCCAACATGACCAAGCTGGAGAGCAAGATCGCTGAGGCCAAGACCAAAAAGGACATGCTCATCGCTCGCGCCCGCGCCGCCAAGGCTTCCCAGCAAATCAATCAGGTTATCGGGCGGGTGGACGCCACAAGCGCCTTTGCTGCTTTTGAGCGTATGGAGGAGAAGGTGAACTCCCTGGAGGCCCAGTCGGCGGCAGTGGCCGAGCTGGCGGTGGACAATTTGGAAAACCAGTTTGCCGCTTTGGAGGCGGGTGGCTCGGATGTAGATCACGAGCTGCTGATGCTCAAGGCGTCGATCCAGGGTCAGTTGCCCTCTGGAGGGTCAAAGTCCTCAGGCCAACCTTCCACCGCAAGTGAGAGCGAGGTCGATCTGGAGTTGGAAAATTTGCGCAAGGAGATTGACCAGCTCTAACAGGCGGAATGTCGCTCTCCTCCGACTCTCAAGGCTTGCCGGGCTGAGTTTGGGCCGGGGGGTGGTAAGCTAACCAACAAGAACTCTGACAGCCCTTCTGCCGGCCAGGGGGGCAAGGTTTGTCGGTAAAGCGTTCCACCTCGAGTGCCAGGGATCCCCAGAGGGTAATCAACCTGCGAAAGGGTCACAGCCTGCTTCCGGCAGGGCTGAGGTTAGTTTGCCTACGGTTTTGTGAGAGAACAAACAGCGATGACAACAGCAAGTATCAAGCCTCTCTTGGATGCCAAGCAACTGTTGCAGGCTTATGCGTCTGGCCAACGGGATTTTTCGGGCTCCAACCTGAGTGGAGCGCAGTTGAGTGGCGCGAATTTGAAGGGCATTATCCTACGGGATACCGACTTGAGTGGGGCAGATTTGCGCGAGGCGGATTTGTCGGGAGCAGATCTCTCGGGAGCCGACCTGCGCGGAGCCAAGCTGCGACGGGTGAACCTGATTGGGGCTAAGTTGGTGAAGGCAGACTTGCGGGGGGCCAACCTCTACCGAGCCAAGCTGCTCAGGGCCGACCTCAGCGAAGCCGAGCTGAACCGAGCCGATCTGCGGATTGGGGCCGATCTGCGCGGAGCCATCATCACCAACACCCATTTCCGCGGTGCCCTCTACGACGAGTACACCAAGTTCCCGGATGGCTTTAACCCTACGGAGATGGGCATGTAGCCGGAGCTTCGCTCAGGGGATCAGGTTCTGCCACAGTTGGGCCATGCCTTCGGCAGCCGCTACAAAGGGCGGGTTGTGCAGGTCGGGCTTGTTGTAGCGCAAGGGATCCCCTGCCAGATCGGTAACCCTTCCCCCCGCCTGCTCCACAATGCACTGGGCAGCGGCAGTATCCCACTCCATGGTGGGGCCGAAGCGAGGGTAGAGATGGGCAGATCCTTCGGCCACAAGGCAAAGCTTTAGGGCACTGCCCACAGACTTCACTTCCAGAGAGCCACAGCGCTGCCGCAGCCGCTCGAGGAACTGCTCCGTCTCCGGGTTGCTGTGGGAACGGCTGGCCACCACCTGCCAAGGGGCCTGGGCGGGCGGGCGGGCCCAGATGCGCTCATCGCCTTTGTAGGCCCCCAGCTTTTGGGCAGCTTTGTAGGTGAGGCCGAGAGCTGGGGCGTGGACAGCTCCCAAGATGGGGATCCCCGCCTCGACAAGGGCAATGTTGACGGTGAACTGGCCGCTGCCTCCGATAAACTCGCGCGTGCCATCCAAGGGATCCACCAGCCAAAACCGCTCCCACTGTTGCCGCTCTGGGTAAGGAATCCCGCCCGATTCTTCCGAGAGCACCGGGATCCCTGGGGTCAACTCTTGCAGGCCCTGCAGGATCAGGTGGTGGGAGGCCAGATCCGCCTCTGTAAGGGGAGAGGCATCCGCCTTGGCCCTTACCTGAAGCTGCTCCTGTCTGTAGATGGGCAAAATAGCCTGTCCTGCCGCCTCCGCCAGCCGACTTACCTTGGGCAAGAGAGCGGCCAGATCCTGAGCTTGCATAGGATCCCTCGCAGAGTTAGCAACGCACCGGAATGCCGTGGGCGGCCAAGTCGGCTTTGATTTGGGCAATCGTTAACTGGCCGTAGTGCAACAGAGAAGCCAACAGCGCTGCTTCTGCTCCCGCTTCCTGCAGAGCCTGGCGGATGTGGGCACACGCTCCTGCACCCCCAGAGGCGATCACCGGCACCGACACCGCATCCACCACCCGCCGGGTTAGCTCCAGGTCATAGCCTGCTTGAGTGCCATCGGCGTCCATGCTGGTGAGCAAGATCTCCCCTGCCCCCCGCTCGGCCACGGTTTTGGCCCACTCCACCGCGTCTAGCCCCGTCGGCTGCCTCCCCCCGCGCACGTACACTTCCCATCTCCCTCCCTGCGGTTTGGCGCGAGCGTCGATGGCCACCACAATGCACTGGGATCCAAACCAGCGGCTGGCTTGAGTCACCAAATCCGGATCCCTGACCGCCGCCGAATTGAGGCTGACCTTGTCTGCCCCGGCCCGCAGCAGTTGCCGGATCCCCTCCAGATCGCGGATCCCTCCTCCCACCGTGAGGGGAATGAACACCTGCTCTGCGGTGCGCCGCACCACTTCCAACAAAATCTCCCGCTCTTCGTGGGTGGCGGTGATGTCCAAAAAGACCAGCTCATCGGCTCCTGCCTGATCGTAAGCCTGGGCCAGCTCTACCGGATCCCCGGCATCCCGCAATTGCACAAACTGGATCCCTTTCACCACCCGCCCTGCCGCCACATCCAGACAGGGAATGATCCGTTTGGCCAACATCGCTCTCTCCCGAGGACTCCATACCGCTAACGCGAACAGAGGGGAACACCTGGGGATCGTTTTAGCCGAAGCTGATGACCAGGAAGGGTTCTTGAAACTTGGCCCCGGTCACCTGCCGACCCGCCAAGCTGGGGGGCAAGAACAAGTTGCGCCGCTGATCCCCGGCGGTAATGGTCAGCTCCGGGCCTGACTGGCTCAGCTCGATTTGGGCCTTGCTGAAGCCGGGAATAAACAGCTTGACTGTACGGGCTCCCTCGTCGATGGCCACGGGCGGCGGCACATCCGGCACAGCGAACATCCCCCCCACCGCTGCTTCCAAAGCCGACCAATCGGATCCCTGACGCAGGGGGAGCGTCCGTACTGTCAGCGGGAAAAAATCGGCGGCCGAGACCTCCCCCGGAGCCAGAGGGGTGACCCAGAGGCCACCCACCGTCAGCCCTACCATCTGAGCGCTCCCCCAAAGGTAACGGGCGGTTTGCACGGCCATCGGGTCTGGGGTGGTCACCAGGTGGGCCAGCACACGGCGCGGATTGGCAATAGCCTGTCGTCCCTGCTCCAAAAGGTTGGTCATGCCCCCCAACCGCTCTGGCAGATCCTCCAGGGAGGAAAATTCCACGGTGCTTACCGAACGCAACAAGGGCTCGGCAAAGGGTCGCAGGGTTTTGGCCAAGTCGGATCCCAAAAAAGCTTGGGAGGCTCGCCGCCAGTACCAACTGGCCACCTCCGGGATCCCAAAGGCCCGCAAGGTGGTCAGATCCCCTGGCCCATCGTAGAGAATGCAGTCGTATTGGCCGCTGGCATCGTAACGGCGCAGAGCTTCCAGGGCCAGGGCCTGATCCATGCCCGGCAACACCCCCAGTTCCTGGCCGTAGATCTCCCGGAAAAAGGGGGTGCGCACGTATCGGGCTTCCAGCTCTTTGGCCGCCGTCCAGAACTGCTCCAGCAGCTGGGTTGTCCGCAACTGCACCACGCTCAAGTTGGCAGCAATGGTCACCGGCTCGCCGGAAAGCGGGATCCCGCCCAAAAGCATTTCCAGCCCCGGCCCCGCCTGATGGCCCACCAACAGCACCCGCCGCCCCTGCTGGGCTGCGGCCCGAGCTGCCGCCACGGCCAAGGTGCTCCGACCTGCGCCCCCCTTGCCCAGAAAGGTGAGAATTTGGCTCATTCCCGCTCCTCCCGATTCCGCTCTCCCGCCTCTCCGTAGATATCGATGTACAGAGATTGACCTGCCAACTGAGCTGCGGCCATCATCACCTGTCGAATCGCTTGCAGGGTGCGCCCGCCCCGCCCGAATACCCGCCCCCGATCCTTCGGGTCAAAGGCCAGCCGCAGCCATACCTTTCGCCCGCCACAGGTGGTTTCCACATCCATTTGAAGAGAGGCGCTGCTGAGCAGCGGTTCGATCAAAAGATGGGCGAGAGCCTTGTAGTCTGGCATAGAGAGCTAGACGACAGGAGGGAACAACTGGCCAAGCCAAGCTTAGCCGACCCTAGGCCTCAACCGCTTCCTCAACCTGAGGCTTTTCAACTTCAGCTTCTGGAGGACTTAATTCTGCCGCTGCTGTCTCGGTGGCAGCTTCGCTCAATTCAGACTCGGGAACATCGGCGACCTCAGCCTCGGCCACGGATTCTGTTGCAGGGGCCTCTTCTGCCGCCTCAGGGATCCCAGCTTCAGGCTTGGCCATGGCCGGGATGCGAATCGAGGCTACCACTCCCCCTTCCCCTGCTTTCAACATCTCGTAGATGCCGGCCTTTTTGAGGAGACTGTCCACGGTCTCTGTGGGCTGAGCGCCACAACGCAACCACTTCAGCAAGCCTGCCGTTTGCAAAACCGTCTCCTTGGTGCGCGGGTTATAGTAACCCAGTTCCTCTAGCGGACGGGCTTCACGGCGGCTTTTACTTTCAATGGCGATGATGCGATAGCTGGGTTGCCGCTTTTTTCCGTAGCGCTTGAGCCGCAATTTGACCATGGGGTATCCACTCCTTGGGGGACGCTCCGCAAGCTGTAAAGATCCAAAAAATCCAAAAAAGAGTTCGCCTAGACCCGCCAAGCCTGCTGAAGCTCCAGAGCCCCGCTCCGAGCCTTTGGCGTTTGGCCGGTAGACACAGGCTTTTTATTTTAAGCGATTTTCTGCTTGACTGGAACTTGACTGGAAAATGTCCGACCCCGGTTTGGAAGGCAACCTTCATGGCAGAGTTGAAGAGAAAACCCTACACTCAGCAGCAACTCCCATGATCAACTACGCCGATTTGACAGACGAGCAGCGCCAGCTCTACCTCAAGGCCCTGATCGCGGTGGCCCGAGTGGATGGCCAGTTGGACGAAGAAGAAACCTCTTTTTTTATGCAAATTGCAGAAGGGGTAGGCATCGAAGCGCCACTGGCCCAGACCTATCTGGCGGATGAAACAGGTGCGCCTTTGGATATCAGTGGGATCCCGCCCATGCGCAACGCGGCGGGGGCCTTGATCCTGCGGGATTTGGCAGCAATGGCGGTGGTGAATAGCCAGCTGGTGGAAAAAGAAGAGGAGCTAATTTTCGAGATCGGCAAAGCCATGCAGTTCAGCGCTGAGGAGATCAACGAGTTTATCGACTGGGCCTTCATGGGACTGCAGTGGCAACTGAAAAGCGCATCCCTGCTGGAGCGCTATGCCCAGCCCTCCCCCCAACCTTCTGAATGACATTGGGGTAGCGGGTAGCATAACGACAACCCGCCTTGGCCACTGCATCAACACTCCGGCTTGGTGTTTCCTTGAACCAAGCTAGGGGGGGTTTCTAGATTGAGTCAGATCATATGGTCGTTTCAGGTTAGGGTGATACACCTGGGCTACTGAGAAAGCCTTCTAGACTGGTGCATCCAATGTTTTAGGTGTGAGTGCAGTGTCCTAGTTTAAATCAAAATGACCATCAAAACCTAGCCGATAAAACGATCCAGAGCCCGCTGCAACTCTTCCAGCTCCACTTCGATGTTGCCGGTCTCGATGGCATGGCGGATGCAGTGGCGAATGTGATCGTCCAAAATCAGCCGCGCCACCCGATCCAGCGCTCCCTTGACGGCGGCAATTTGCAGCAGCACATCTGGACAGGGCTGATCCTGCTCGATCATGGAGCGGATCCCACGCACATGCCCTTCGATGCGAGCCAAGCGGTTGGTCAACTTGCGCCGAGACTGGGGATCATGATGGTGAGGCTGGGCCCGCCCAGACAGCGGCGGCTTTTCCAGCGCCAGCTCCCACTCCTCCTCCCAATCGGGTTCTGAAGGGAGCGGTGGAACGGAATGAGATCGAAGTGGGGGGACGGGATCCGACATAAAAAGGGCAAAGGACTGCCTGCATGATACCGCTTGGTTTTCCCCGAGAACGATGGGGTACTCTACAATAGAAAAAGATGTGAAATTTTGTAAAACCTCTCATACTTTGGCTCCATGACCTCTGTGCTCTCCCCCTTTGGCCCTGTAGAAGCGGATCTGGAGCGTTTACGCCAGAACCTGACGCGGTTGGTCAGTGCCAAGCACCCCATCCTGGCCATGGCTGCCGAACATCTGTTTTCGGCGGGGGGGAAAGGGATCCGGCCAGCCATTGTGCTCCTCATCGCCCGCGCCACCACTCCAGATGGAGAGATTACCCCACGGCATTGGCGCTTGGCAGAGATTACTGAGATGATCCACACGGCCAGCCTGGTTCACGACGATGTCATCGACGCTGCCGATGTGCGACGGGGCATCGATACGGTGAATACCCTCTTCGACAATCGGATAGCCGTGCTGGCGGGGGATTACCTCTTCGGCCAAGCTGCTTGGTACTTGGCCAATCTGGACAACCTGGAGGTAGTGAAGCTCCTTTCCAAAGTAATCATGGATTTGCCGGAGGGAGAGGTGCGCCAGAGCCTCACCCGCTTCGACCCGGATGTGTCGATGGAAGACTACCTGGCCAAGAGCTTCTACAAAACGGCCTCCCTCATGTCCGGCAGTTCCAAGGCTGCTGGCCTGCTGAGCGGGGTTAGCGAGGAAGTGGCGGATCGCCTGTTCGATTTTGGGCGGGATCTGGGCATTGCTTTTCAGATTGTCGACGATCTGCTGGATTTCACCGCTTCGGCAGAGACGCTTGGCAAGCCTGTGGGATCCGACCTCATCCAGGGCAACCTCACTGCACCCGTTCTGTTTGCCCTAGAGGAATTTCCCCAGATGCGAGAGCTCATTCTCAGGGAACTGTCCAACCCGCAAGATCTGAAGCAGGCCCTGGAGTGGGTGTATCAAAGCGAAGGGATCCCACGCTCTCGTCAGTTGGCCCGCGACTACGCCCAGCGGGCTGCCGAAGCGCTGTATAGCCTGCCGGACTCTGCGGCGCGTCGTGCTTTGTTTCAGATGGTGGACTATGTGCTGGAGCGGCTGCACTGAGCAGTCCCGACAGGGTCAAGCTGGCTTTCTACCGGGCTGTGTTGCCCAACACTTGGGCCTCTGGAAGAAGCTCAGGATATTCTGGCGGGGCGAAAAAGTGTAGGCGATTTGGGGGCCAAAAGCGAAAAATGGTGTTGCCGATGATGTTTTCTTCCGGCAAGAAACCCCACACATGGGAGTCTTGGCTGTCGTTGCGGTTATCCCCCATCACAAAATAGGAGCGGGGAGGAACCACGAATTCGGATCCCTGATTGGGAACTCCAGGACAGCGCTCGCCAGGGCAAGAATAGTCGGGGGGGGCATAGATGTAGTCTTCCCGCAGCGGGATCCCGTTGATGATGACCTCACCGTTGGCGATGCGAATGCGATCTCCCGGCAGGCCGATCACCCGCTTGATGTAGGCCCCGTCGAAGTTCAGTTTGGCGGGAGGGTTGAAAACAATAATATCGCCTCGTCTGGGCGAACCAAAGCGGTAGCTGACCTTTTCCACCACCAGCCGATCCCCTTCTTCCAGAGTGGGCAGCATCGAATCGGAGGGGATCCAACGCGCCTCCGCCACAAAGGTGCGAATGCCGAAGGCCAGCAACAGAGCCAGCACCACCGTCAGAAGGTTTTCCCGTTGCGCCTGCCACCAGCTGCGGGATCCCGAGCTGGCAGGGGTTTCCCCTGATGGCGACTGGGGCTTGGGCAGAGGAGTTGGATCTTTTGACGGCATGGAAGCTAACGAACAAGACTTCACGATCTCAAGATTACCGCACCCAATCCAGGGCAGCAGAATGGGAGGCCCTCCCATTAAACCCCTGCCGGAGAGACGAATAGCCGGCAATAGCATAGGATGGGTATTCTGGTGTACCGTACTCGCGACTGTTAGCCCCTATGACGATTTCAACAGAAGAGCGCCTAGAGCGAGTCGAGCGCCTGGTCGAGGCCAATAGCCAAGCAATAGCTCGTCTCACCCAACAACAAGAGGAAGTTTTGAGGCGGATCGATCGGCTCTCAGGGGATAGCGAAAAACTCTCGGAGCGGGTTGAAAAGCTCTCGGGCGATGTCGAAAAGCTCTCGGGCGATGTCGAAAAGCTCTCAGGTGATGTCGAAAAGCTCACTTTTAAGTTCGACACCTCACAAACCATCGGGGAACGGCTGGAACGTCTAGCCACCAGCCTGATTGCCGGTGCCACCATCAGCATCATTGCCGGAGTGATTTTGGTGCTGCTGCGGGAGGGATCCCGTTGAAGGGATGTTGCTCGGGGCTGGTTTTGGGGGGTCAACTGCCGGAATTGAGTTTTTCCCAGTCCTGCTGGTGGATGGCGATCATCTGGGCTTGGGCTTGAATAGCTGCCAACACCTCCGTCATCAGTGGCCAGTCGCTCCGCGGCGGACTGGGGTACTGCTTAAGCTTGTCAACTGTGTTGCTGAGAGCACTTTGCAATTGTTGCAGCAGTTGATAGGTCTGTTGGGCCAAAGCTAGGGTCTCAGAGACGCGGAGGTTATTCTGGCCTTGTTGATATTTCTGGAGAGCTTCCCCTCGCAGGATGCTCAAGATGGCCCCTTCTCTAGAGGCGGCAGTCTGGCCACTTTTGGAGCGCTGCGGTATGATGCGCAACTGCAACACCAGTGGCTCCCCCCGGTACATCCGCTCCACCTCTGCCTGCTGCGGCTCCCCGATCAACTCCGGATCCAGCGCCATCATCCGCTTCATGGCGGTGATCAACTTCGCTCGTATGGACTCGGAGAGATCTTTGAACAGATCCCGCAAAATCCCCTGCTGGCGGTAGCGCACTCGACAAGAAGGCCCCTCTTGAGGCTCCACGAAAATTTGCTCGGCTTTCTCATCCAAAGCCCGCCGCAGCATCGAGTTGAGCAACTGCTGCACTGTCTCTTCTGATTCGTCGGCGGGGACGGACGGAGGCTGGGTTGGCCTCAACTGCGTGGGGGGCCCCGCCGCAGGAGCAGGAACCTCCCGAGTCACCCGGTTGGCTTGGGCCTGGAGGCGCAGCCGCTCCACCTCTGCCGGGTCGGGGGGATGGCTGAAGTAGTAGGCAATTAAATCCTGCTGCTGCTGAGCGGTGAGAGGGATTGGCTGGACGGAAATCTGGGAATAGGCCAGCATTTTGCTCACATAGTCCAACGCCGCCAAATCCTGGGGATCCACCATGCCCAAGATGAGGCTGTCGGTATCCAGGGCCAAGGGGACGACTTGGTAGTAAATGCAGATCTCCACCGGCAAGTACTGGGCAATTAAGGCCGGCACTCGCGCCCGGTCAACAATGGAGTGTTGTCCCACCGCCAGAGAGGCATCTGGATCAGTCATGGCAAGCCCGGAGTGGATCCCGCACAGGCGAGACGTCGCTACCTGATCATAGAGTAAAGCCTACACCCTCGCGGCCTGAGGCCCATGGCATCCTGGCTCATCTGACCGGCGTAAATTGAATAATGTAATACTAGGGGTATTCTCCTCTACACCCAAAGCAGTAAAGCCTTGTTAAGTCTTGGAGTTAACATCGACCACATTGCCACCCTTCGACAGGCACGCCGCACGGTGGAGCCAGATCCGGTAGCGGCAGCGGTGATTGCCGAGCTGGCGGGGGCAGATGGCATTACGGTGCACTTGCGCGAGGATCGCCGTCACATTCAAGATCGGGATGTGCGGCTGTTGCGGCAAACTGTGCGCACCCACCTCAACTTAGAGATGGCAGCCACCGAGGAGATGGTGGCGATTGCCCTGGAGATTAAGCCTGACTACGTCACTTTGGTTCCTGAGCGGCGGGAGGAAATCACCACCGAAGGTGGGTTGGATGTGGCGGGGCAGGTGTCGCGCCTCAGGGATGTGGTCGGCCAACTGCAGGGATCCGGCATTCCCGTCAGCTTGTTTATCGACCCAGATCCGACCCAAATTGCCGCTGCTGCCCAAGTGGGAGCCCGCTGGGTGGAGCTCCACACGGGGCGCTATGCAGAAGCCTCATCCGCAGCTCAGCGGCAGGTGGAACTTGACCACCTGGAAAAGGCCAGCCAACAGGCTCTTCAGCTGGGCTTGCGGGTGAATGCGGGACATGGTCTTACTTACTGGAATGTCGGCCCAGTGGCGCGGATCCCTGGCATGGAGGAGCTGAACATCGGCCACAGCATTATCAGTCGAGCGGTGCTGGTGGGGCTGGATCGGGCGGTGCGAGAGATGCGTCAGGCGATGGGACTAAGCTGAGGAGCAGGCCCGGCATGAACTCGGAATACTACGGCTACGAAAACTACGTTCTGGATCAGGCGGAGATTGAGCGCCTGTTGGATCTGCTGCCAGCCAGTATGCGGGAGAGTGTGAAGATCTTGCCCGCCTCGGAACGGCAAACGGTGGTGATCAAAGGCCGTCGGCAAATGCCCTGGGAACGGCAGATGCGGCTGTTCATCAAGCCCTACGAGTGGCGGCAATTTACCCCCCTGCAGCGGGCGGGGCTGTTCCTGCACAAGGTGGGCTACTACAGTCGGGCGGTGTCGCGGCAGATCGACTTTTACCTGGCCATAGCAGCTCTGGGGGGGTTGAGCTTGATCTTCGAGGCCGTACAACAGGATCCCGTGGGGGCAACCGTTTCGGGTGGTTTGAGTGGCTTGGCCCTCTGGCAGTTGCGCCGCGACCAAACCAATGACCGCCGTCTGTTGGCTGCCGACGCCTATGCGGTGGATCGCCTGGTGTTGCGCGGGATCCCGCGGCTGCAGGCGGTGGAGGCCCTAGGGCAGGCGCTGCATGTGGAGGCCCGTCTGGAGGGGCGCTCGGGCAATGATCTGCTGGACATGTTGCGCTACCAAAACCTCAAGCGGCTGGCCCAGCGTCCGGCGGAAGATATTGTGTTGAGCTGATCCCGGACGGAGATGCTTTCCCCCTCGCGGCTGGGATCCCGAACGGGCCGGTGGGGCCGCCATCTGCTGCAGGTGGCGGTGACCGATTCCACCAATCGGCTGCTCTTGGACTGGGGCCGTCGGTTCCCACAGCCGCTGCCAGTGGGCACAGTTTTGGTCAGCACCCGCCAACGGGCTGGGCAAGGTCAACATGGGCGGGTGTGGCACTCGCAGCCGGGGGGACTATACCTGTCCGTTTGGCTGGGATCCCCGCCTTTGCATCACTCGCTGCTGGAACTGACCCTGGCCTTGGGCTGGGGCATTGCGGGCTGCTTACGGCAAAACCTTGGGATCCCGCTGCGGCTGAAATGGCCCAACGATTTGGTGGTGGTGGACGAGCAGCGCCCGGATTCTCTGCTCAAGCTGGGGGGGATCCTGGTGCAAAGCCGCTTTGGGGGGGGCGGGCAACTGCTGGGGTTGGTGGCCGGTGTGGGGGTGAATGTCAACAACCCCGTTCCCATTGGGGCAATCACCTTAGCCCAAATTTTGGGATCCCCTCTGCACCGCTCACTCGACCGCACCGAGATTGCCGGCTGGGTTCTGCAGGGGATGGAGCAGGGATTCCACGTCTGGTTGCAAGGGGGATTTGCCCCCGTTCGCTCAGAGTACGAAGCCTGGATGGTCAAGCCGCAAGTCCAATGGCTCGAAAGGGGGACTAGCCTCACGATCTTGGGCCTTGCCGAGGATGGAAGGGTGCGAGTACAAACACAAGGGGAGCGACATCTGCAACAGCAGCAATCCATCCGGACGCTTACACCCGACCAAGTTCGCTTGAGCTATCACATGCCGGCGGGCGATAGCCTGTAATTTCTCTTGTGTTTTTTATGTGGCCTGTGTTGAACTCGGTGATGAAGCTTTGGGTTATGGCAGCGCGCCTTTTCTCCCCCCGAGCTCGGCGGCTGCGCTTTTGGCTGAAGCTGGGGCTGGCTCTGCTCTGGTTTTATCCCACTGCTCTGCTGGCCCAAACCCAACCAACCCCTTTGCCCCCGCCGCCCATGGTGGAACCGGCCCTAGACACGCCTGGGGCAGCAGCCCTGCTGCTGGATGGAGCCATTCCTTTACGAGAGGGCAGCCCTGCGACCCTTGAGGCAGAAACCCGCACAGAGACGGTCATGGGCCGTGAGATTGTGATTGAGCCCCAGAAGAACCATGACCGGGTTCCCCATGCTCAGCCTGAAAGTGGGGTGCCGGTGGTGCTGATGGAACGCAGCTCCGGTCGCCGCATCATCCTCGCCCCTGGCCAAGAGATTCGCATTGAGGATCCCAGCCAGCCCCAAGCTCCTGAACCGCAAACGCCAAGGTTGCCTGAACTGGCGGCAGGTGACGAACGACTGCTCTACCCCCTACCTCACCCGGTGCCGATTACTTCTGGATTTGGCATGCGAATTCACCCCATCCGCGGAGAGCCGGAGTTTCATGCTGGAGTGGATTTGGGGGCCAGCATGGGCACGCCGATCTTGGCCTCTTTAAGCGGCAAGGTGGTCACTTCGGGATCCCTGGGGGGTCTAGGGATCACCGTTGTGCTGGAGCATGCCGGCGGTCGGCGCACTCGCTATGGCCACATGTCCGAAGTTGCTGTAACACCGGGGGAAGTGGTAGAGCGGGGATCCGTCATCGGCTATGTGGGGGCGACCGGAGCGGTAACTGGGCCGCACCTCCACTTTGAGCTGTGGAAGCGGGCGGTGGGGCAAGGTTGGGTGGTTCTGGACGCCACAGATGATCTGAAGGTTGCTGTTGCCCAGCTGCCGGGTTAGCCAGAGCCGGCTTGGGTTAGCATAGGTGGGCGGGCTCCAACTGGAATGCTGGCGCAGGTAACCAGTTGGGTCATGCAGGTTTTGCGGACGTGGCGGAACGGCAGACGCGCTAGACTTAGGATCTAGTGCCGCAAGGCGTAAGGGTTCAAGTCCCTTCGTCCGCATGAGAATCCCCTACTTC
>NZ_JBSSDE010000052.1:0-19021 GCF_054060435.1 Thermostichus sp. MS-CIW-34
TCGGGCCTGTTTTGTTCTCTGGTAGAGCAGAGCAGGCTCAGGGCTACTGAAAGCCCGCTCCGTACCGCTTTAGCGGTCGGAGTCGGGTAGTTTACTCGGAGATGCTGCTGTTGCCCTCCAATTCTGCTGATTTGTCCGACCGGCTCTCCAACCCCGTTCACGTAAGCGGGCCGGAGGCCCCAGGCTCTGCCGCCTAGTACCCTCAGCTTCGGTTGCTGCTTTTGCTGTTCAAATCCCTATGGCAGAACCCCAACGGCTACAGAAGCTCTTGGCTCAGCAGGGATTGGCCTCGCGTCGCCAGGTGGAAGCCTGGATCCTGGCCGGGCGCGTTCGGGTCAATGGGAAGGTGGTCACTGAGCTGGGCTCCAAAGCCGACCCAGAGCGGGATTGCATCGAGGTGAATGGGCAAGTGATCCCTTTGGCCAAGGATCCGGCGCGCTATGTTTTGCTCCTGCACAAGCCAGTGGGGGTTTTGTCAACCTGTGCAGATCCTTGGGGACGCAAGACGGTGCTGGATCTGCTCCCCCCATCTTGGAAACGGCAAACCCGCCTCTACCCGGTGGGCCGGCTGGATGCGGACAGCAGTGGCGCTTTGCTGCTCACCAATGATGGCGACTTGACCTTGAAGCTGACCCATCCGCGCTATCATCTGCCCAAAACCTACCGGGTACAGGTACAAGGGCATCCGAGTCAGGCCACTCTGCAACATTGGCGAGACGGAGTAGACTTAGAGGGGTACACCACTCTGCCGGCGGAGGTGGAGTTTTGTCCTGCCCCGGATTTCCGGCAAAGGGAGCATCCCAATTGCTCCTGGCTGAGGGTGGTGTTGTTTGAGGGACGCAACCGGCAAATTCGGCGGGTGGCGGAGCGTCTTGGGCATCCGGTGCTCAGCTTACATCGGGAGGCCATTGGCCCACTGGGCTTGGGCAACCTGAAAGCAGGCCAGTTCCGCCAGTTGGATCCCCATGAGCTCCAAGCTTTGCTGGCCCCTCTCACCGGGCACAGCAGCTCATCCTCGCTCGGGAAGCGCCCTCTAAGGCCTCCGGCCCGCTCACGCGATTAGCTCGTCAGAGCCTCTAACTGAGTGCAAACTCTCACAGTAGCCTCCTTTCTTCCGCAGGTGGCCAAATGATGCAAGAGCCAGCACACTCTTTAGAAGCCCTGGGATCCCTGTTGCGGCAAACACGGGAGGCACGGGGACTGACGTTGACAGAAGTAGCCAACGATACTTTCATTCGCTGCCAATATCTGCAGGCGCTGGAGGAAGCTGACTTGAGCCGGTTACCGGAGCCGGTGTATGTGCAAGGGTTTCTCAAGCGCTATGCCGACTATTTGGGGTTGGATGGCGAAACCCTCTCTCGGCGTGCCTCTCCGCTTTTATCGGCCAAAACCCCCCGCGCGCCAGCTCCTCTTGCTGTTGTCGGCCAGCAACCTGCCTTTGCCCTGCGCCCTCTCCACCTTTGGGCCGCTTATGTGGTGCTGATTGTGCTGACGGTGGGGGGATTATCGGCTCTTTTGGAGGGCACAGGCAATCCTTTTGGGCGTTGGCTGGTGAGCCTGCCAACAGTTGGCCGGGAAGGCTCCGGCCAGCAACCGCCTGCTGCCAACTCCCCGGATCCTACTCTGTCGGCAGCTCAGCCCACGGCCCGCCAACTGTTTCCCACCCTCGACCAATGGACGCGCATTCAGGGCGTCTTCCCCGAGGTCTTGGAAGCTCACTCAGGGGGGGCGGGGCGCAAGCCGGTGCGTCTGGATATTCGCGTTGTGGAGCGCCCTTCCTGGTTGCGGGTCATCGCCGATGGGCAAACGGTTTTTGAGGCCACCTTACAGCCAGGGGCCGAGTTGAATTGGGAAGCGGAGCAGTCAATCGTGTTGCGTACCGGCAATGCGGGCGGTGTGTTGGTGACCTTTAACGACCGGGAGCTTGGAGTGATGGGCCGATTTGGGGAAGTGAAAGAGCTGATGTTCGAGCCGGGGTTGGATATTCAGTCGCTGCAGTAGGAACCCAGCCAAATGATCATCCCGTTGCGCTTGGCATTATCGGCGGCAGCGCAGGAGCAATCTCCCACCCCTGGGAGCGGAGCTGCTGCAGCAGGTGTCGGACTTTGTCTATGTCTTTATCGCCGGGGTGGCGTTCCACACCACTGGAGAGGTCGATGCCGCTTGGCTGAAGGTGGCTGAGTGCCTGCAGAACATTGTCCGGGTTCAGACCACCGGCCAGTAGCCAAGGCAAGGGCAGAGCCCGCTCACGCGAAAGGCGAGCAAGTTCTGGCCAATTCAGGGTTCGCCCCGTTCCCCCCGCCTGTTGGGGGTGATAGGCATCCAAAAGCAGCACCTCCACACAGTCTCGGTAGAGATGGGCTACTTCCAGATCCGCCGGCTGGCGAATGCGCAGGGCTTTGATGCGGCGGATCCCGGGAAGCCATTTCCCCAATTGCTGACAATCCTGCGGGGATTCTTGGCCATGCAACTGGACAGCCGTGAGGCCCACCGTTTCCACCCAGGCGGCGATGGCGCGGGGATCCTGATCCAGGAAGACCCCTACTTTTTCCACGTGGTCGGGCAGGGATCCCACCCAACGAGCCATTTCCGAGAGGGGCAAATAGCGGGGGGTATTGGGCACCGCGATGAACCCAAGGGCACTCACCCCCAGCGCGGCGATGGCCTCCGCCTGATCCTGACGGGTGATGCCGCAGATTTTGACAAACAACCGGCCCATTGGGAGCACCACCAAAACAATTGGCTGCTGGTTCTTGGATGGTTCTGAGAGCGCTGATACATCTACTTTTGTTCAGGGCGCATTTGCAAGGGATCCGGCTGTTCCGGGTGAAGCTTGTTGATCCGGCGCACCATTTGCCATAGCCGTCCAAAGTTGCGCTGGTTGAAGTGCATCACCAGCCGTGGCAGATGGGCAATATCTTCCTCGGCTTCCTCCGGCAAGGCCCTAGTTTGCTCGATCCGGCCCGAATCGAGAATATCGGCAAACTCTTCGTTTAAGATGTCTAGGGCTTCCGGTGAGAGTCTGGTGTTCAAGCGCAAAACCAGGAGCTCCCGCACGTAGCGATTGCTGTGAAAGACGCGATAAAAATCGACAATCTGCTGACAGGCATCTCCCACATCGTCGGTTAGGGTGTAGAGGAAGAGATCTTCTGGGCTGATCAAGCCGCGACCAAGCAGGTGCTCCCGCACGTATTCGTCCCATTCTTTCCAGTAGCAGCCACCTGTTCTGTCCACCAGCACCAAGGGCATGAGCTTGGTTTTGCCGGTTTGCATCAGGGTTAGGCATTCAAAGGCTTCATCCTGAGTGCCGAAACCGCCGGGAAAAAGCACCAGCGCGTCGGTTTCTTTAACAAAAAAGAGCTTGCGGGAAAAGAAATACTTGAAGTTGATGACCCGATCGCTGGCAGCAATGACGGGATTGGCCATTTGCTCGAAGGGAAGCTGGATATTGAGCCCAAAAGAGTTTTCCAGCCCTGCCCCTCGGTTGCCGGCTTCCATAATGCCGCCGCCGCCCCCCGTCATCACCATGAACCCCCGTTGACTGATGCAGTAGGCGAACAACTGGGCCTGGCGATATTCGGGACTTTCTGGCCCTAGCCGTGCCGACCCGAAAACGGTGATCTTGCGTTGATGAGCATAGTTTTGGAAGGCGGCAAACCCCTGCTCCAGATCCTCAAGAGTGGCCGCCAAGATCTTGGCATCCAAACGGCTCAGCTCTAGGGATCCCATGCGCTGCAGCGACTGCACAATACGCAGCCAGGCTGTCCGGTTGGGGTGATGCTCCAACTGCTTTAGGCGAGTCTCAGCGTTGGAAAAAACCTCTCGCAGAAGGGAAGAAACGGAATCGGTCAAGCTGGGATCCTAAAGTTCTCTGGAATTACTTTAATCAGTTCTCGGCACAAAATGGCAGCTGGGTTCTAATCCAGAACCCAAAAGTTACACTCTGAAACACCCAAGGCATAGCCCTCAGGCTTCGGCAGGTGTGTCGAAGTGCTTTTCCAGGATCGTGGTTAGAGTTGCCTTGGGTACGGCGCCAACCACCACATCCACTTTCTGGCCGCCCTTGAACAACATCAGGGTGGGAATGCTGCGAATGCCGTACTGGCTGGCAGTTTGAGGGTTCTCGTCGGTGTTGATTTTTACAACCTTAACTTTGCCAACATACTGCTCAGCTATCTCCTGAACCACAGGAGCCACCATCCGACAGGGGCCACACCAAGGTGCCCAAAAATCAACCAGAACTGGAATATCGCTGCGCAGCACCTCTGCCTCAAAGGTGGCATCAGCGATATCTATTGCTGCAGACATGCCTGGATAACTCCTGAAACAACACCTG
This sequence comes from Thermostichus sp. MS-CIW-34, assembly GCF_054060435.1. Classification (NCBI taxonomy): domain Bacteria; kingdom Bacillati; phylum Cyanobacteriota; class Cyanophyceae; order Thermostichales; family Thermostichaceae; genus Thermostichus; species Thermostichus sp. MS-CIW-34. The sequence goes on from NZ_JBSSDE010000052.1 coordinate 4,337, forward strand.
TCACGGTCTCTGATCTTAGCACAGCCCCCAGGCTGCTGGTGACCTCAGCCTGTTCCATTGCTACTACACGGAGCGTTCGCCAAAGGAACTGTCCCTTGGGATCCCGGCCTGAGACCTTCGCTCAGCCAACCGCAGCGCTAGGCAGTTTGGGGACGGCACCGAAAGCATCTGAGCCGTGCTGAAGCAGGCTTCTACGGCATCCATCAAAAGATTTGTCTTGGCAAGGTTCCCGGGATAGTTGAGTGCGTCATGACCAGGCTGCTCCTATCCTATATGGTCACTTTGATTCAAACTAGGACACTGCACCCACACCTAAAACCTTGGTCGCGTCTTCGCGTCAGCGTTGCGGAGCAATAGCGTTGCGGAGCAATAATGCAAAGGGCTAGAAAGCTTTTCAAGGACTCCGTCCCGCTGGCGCGATCAGTAGCCTAGGCGTCTCACCCTAACCTGAAACGACTGTAGTCATTTTAACGAGGAATGAAACTGTTCCATTGGAAGAGGGGTTGAGGATAGTTGTGGAAGCGACGCGGAGTAGTTGGGAAGTGTCTCAGCCTAACTTGAAATGACCATGATCAAGGCATAAACCTTTGTCTAGGTGGTCATGTATGGAACTCCCTTTGAATAAAAGCCAATCTATACCAACCGATCCGGCCAGCTTGGCCTTGGCGAGCTGGGATCCCTCAGACGGCCTTCAGACAAACACCATCGGCTTATGACGGATTTTCTCGAAAGCAGCCGCATCAAAACGGTAGAGGGTTGCCGGTCTGCCTGTTCCTTGGGAACTTTTCTGGCCGGTATCTTGCAAGATACCCAGTTTCAGTAGGCGGGCGCGAAAATTGGAGTAGTCGGAGAACCCCTCGCCCAAAACGGTGCCGTAGAGCTGATAGACCTCCCCTAGCGTGAAGGTGGCGGGCAAAATGTCAAAGGCAATCGGGCTGTACTCCAACTTGGCGCAGAGGCGACGGCGGGCATAGCGGCAAATCTCTTCGTGGTCAAAGGCCAAAGGGGGAATCTGGTCGGCGGGATACCAGGCAATGCCCTCCACTCCGTCTGCCAGCAATTCAGCATCCTGGAACCGCACCAGGGCAAAGTAGCTGACCGACAGGTAGCGCACCCCATAGCCATCCTCGGCCTCACGGGGATCCCGTTCCGGCCCCCCAAAGGTGTAGAGCTGCTCCAGATAGAGGTTCCTAACACGAATCTTCTCGGCCAAGATGCGATAAGCCGCTGCTTCCAAGGATTCTGAGCGCCGCACCAGCGTTCCCGGCAGAGCCCAGCAACCGCGGAAGGGATCCTCCCGCCGCCGCACCAGCAGCACCAGGAGGCGATTCTGCTCAGTGTCGATGGAGAAAATGACCGCATCCACGCCCACCCGGAACTCCGCCAAGGCGATCCGGTTCTCCGATGGGCCTGCCACGATGCGGGATCCCTGCATAGCTTGGCATCGAATCCTCCACCAACAGCCTACCCAGTTTGTCGCTCCAGAGGGAGCCGCCGGCATGAACCACCGTCTTGCCAGTCTAAGCCCTATCTGGGGCGAAGGCTTTCGTGTCGCGGGGAAGATGGGTTGCTAAAGGTGTGCAAAAGAACCCCGACTCAGGCAACACTTTTACTTTTTGCGCGATTTGGCTCTTTTTCAGCCACGGAGGACCCCTCAGCGAGGGGGAACAGCCGACCTTGCCCAACAGCAATGTGAACCCGCGCGCCCACAGGCAGGGCTTCCCGGGCTAGGGCGTGCAATTCTTTGCCGGCTGCTGTGATCAGGGAATAGCGGTACTCTCGCCCCAAAAACTGTCGATCCCGAATGACAATGCCGCCCTGAGGATCAGGATGCAAATGCAACTCCTCCTGTCGAACCATCAACTCTGCGCAGCGCAAGCTGGGGTCGGGCTGATCCCTCAAAGCCTGGAATGGGATGTGCAGCAGCTCTTCAGCCTGCCAACCCAACTCCCGCCGCTCACAGCGCAGAAAGTTGGCCTGGGTAATAAACTCTGCCACGAAGCGAGTAGCCGGCTCCCGGTAAACCTCCTCCGGGGATCCCCATTGCTCAATACGGCCTTCCCGCATCACCGCCACCCAGTCGGAGAGGCAGAGAGCCTCCTCTTGGTCGTGGGTGACAAAAATGGCCGAGGTCTGGGTTTGCTTGAGGATTTTGCGGATTTCTTCCCGCAGGTAGTAGCGCACCTGCACATCCAAATTGCTCAGCGGCTCATCCAACAGGATCAAGCTAGGCCTGGGGGCCAAAGCCCGCGCCAAAGCCACCCGCTGCTGCTGCCCGCCCGAAAGCTCGTGGGGATAACGATGGGTGTAGTCTTCCAGGCCCACCAACCGCAACACCTCGTAAGCGCGTTCCCGCGCCTGTTGGGCAGCGCCTCGCAACTCAGCTCGCAACTCAGTTGAGGGGGAGCGATTGCCACCCCCTGCCGCCGACGCAAACGGGGTAGTGGGTCGGAGGCCAAACATCACATTGGCCAACACGTTCAAGTGGGGAAACAGGGCAAAATCCTGAAACACCAGCCCCACTCCCCGTCGCTCCGGTGGGATCCACTGCCCCTCCCCAGCCACAACCTGCCCCCCCAGCAGGATCCGCCCGCTATCCGGCTGCTCAAATCCGGCAATGGTGCGCAATAAGGTGGTTTTCCCACAACCTGATGGGCCCACAATGCTGAGGATGTCTCCTTGGGGCAGGCGAAACTCGACTTCCCGCAAAACCAACTGCCGCTGGCCGGGAAACCCCTTGCTGATGCCCTCAAGCTGAAGGATGTAGGAGGGATCCTCCCGCGCGGCAGTGGGACTTGGAGAAAACAAGAACTCAGCCATGACGGTTTTTGTTGCAAAAGATTTTCACTATTTTTACCACACTACCATGTCCCCGGATCCCGTCCAACCGGATCGAGATCCAACAGCCAGCAGCCAGATCTTGAGCAGGACAGAATAAGGTTTCTACGCCTCGCCCTGATTCCAAGCGAAGCAGCGGAAAATCAGTGTTAAACTTAGTTAGCGAAGTTTCTCAGGCCTGGGCGGCGCTTGCTTGTGTGGCGCACGCCAGAGGCTTGTTGTAAATGAGTTTTGAGACAAAGTTTCCCGAACGTGCTCTGATTACAGGGGCCAGTCGAGGGATCGGCAGAGCGGTAGCCCTAGCCCTAGCCCGACAAGGGATAGCGGTGGCTCTGGTGGCCCGCTCCCAACCTGATCTGCTAGCGGTGCAGGCCCAAATCCAAGACCAGGGGGGTAAGGCAGCGGTTTTTCCCATGGACTTGGCCGACTTAGCAGCTCTGCCCCAGCAGTTGCAGGCTCTCCTGGATCGATTTGGCGTCTGCGATGTCTTGGTCAATAATGCGGGCATGGCCCACGTTGGCCCTTTGGCCACCTTACCTTTGTCGGATTGGCAGCGAGTGATCGACTTGAACTTGACGGCAGCTTTTCTGTGTGCCCAAGCCGTACTTCCCGGAATGCGCCGGCAGCGCTGCGGCACGATTGTCAACGTCATCTCGATTGCGGGCAAGCGAGCTTTTCCCAACTGGGGAGCTTACTGTGCCAGCAAGTTCGGCCTAATGGGCTTTTCTCAAGCTTTGGCCGAAGAGGAACGACAGCATGGCATTCGGGTCACCAGCCTGTGCCCTGGTGCCGTGGACACGTCCCTCTGGGATACGGGCACGGTAGGGGTCAACTTCGACCGTTCCAAAATGCTCTCGCCGGAATGGGTAGCCGATTTGATCACCTATATTGTTCGGTTGCCCACAGGTGCGGTGGTGGAAGATCTCACCTTCATGCCTGCGGTGGGAGCCTTTTAGACCTGGCTGGTTTGGGGTTGCCCGTGACTTGGGAGGGTTTTGGCTATCGCAGCCTTTGACTGGATGCCACCTGAGCTGAGTTGCATGCACCGAGTTCTCTTAGCCTTTCGTTAACCAAGGAATATCCTGCTATGACCCTTGCGAAACCCGGATCTGGCTCGCAATCTCGAATGGATGACAAAGCCCATTTCAAGTCTCGGGTGATTCGAGATCGAGCCACTTTTGCGGAAGAAGAATTGGGTAGCTCGGATGTCTCAGATCCGGCTATGGTGGCGGCGGTGGAGACGCTGCTGCGGGGGATCGGGGAGGATCCCCAACGGGAGGGGCTGCGAAAAACCCCGGCACGAGTGGTTGCGGCTTTGAAGTTTTTGACCAGTGGGTATCGGCAGTCTTTGGAGGAGCTACTGAACAGTGCCATCTTTGATGAGGGCCATGACGAGATGGTGCTGTTGCGGGATGTGTCTCTGTTTAGCCTGTGCGAGCACCATCTGCTGCCCTTTATCGGCAAAGCCCATGTGGCCTACATCCCCAAGCAAAAGGTGGTGGGCCTAAGCAAAATTGCCCGTATCGTCGAGATGTACTCCCGCCGCCTGCAGGTTCAGGAACGCCTGACACGGCAAATTGCTGAGGCCTTGATGGAGGTGCTGGATCCCTACGGGGTGGGGGTGGTTATCGAGGCTACCCACATGTGCATGGTGATGCGGGGGGTACAAAAGGCCGGCTCCTGGACGGTCACCAGCTCGATGGTGGGGGTGTTTCAGGAGGATCCCCGTACCCGTGAGGAGTTTTTGAGTCTTATTCGCCATCCGTCCAATTTTTAGGGAGCTTCCCGGAGCTTTGTCGGTGAGTGGGTTAAGCCTCTGCTCAGGCGGGGAATGCTAGCCTAAGATCGACGCAAACCCTGCCAGAAGCGAGGCTTGTCATGAGCGAGGTCAGCCCCGAAAACCAGTTTCCCACCGATTTGGACTCCAATTGGCAGCCCCCGGCTCCGCCGGTCATGCAGCGTCCGTCTCGTCCGGCTGCTCAAACGCCCCCGGTGGAGCCCCCAACGCAACTGGATCCGGTGCTGGGTTCAGCTTCCCAAGGGATGGGATCCCGGCCTGTCAACGCCAAAAGCCCCCCCAACCCCATTCTGGGTCGGCCCCTTCCGCCTGGTGTGGCTGTCGCTCCCCCTCAGGTGCCTGTGCCTGTGCCCGATCCTGTCGCTCCCCCTCGAATGCCCCCGCCCACTCCGGCTCCGGCTGCTGCTGCTCGGCCTCCAGTGTCGCCGCCCAGCCCCAATCCTGCCGCTCCGCCTTTTGCGCCACCAGCTCGCCCAACGGCTGCCGGTCGGATCCCGGTGGCCCCGGCTACTCCTGCGGGCCTGACTCTGCGCCAACTGGTGCAGGAAGCCTATGACAAAGGCTACTCCGATATTCATTTGGGGGTGGGGGAAGTGCCTCGCTTTCGGGATCGGGGGCAAATGCTTTTGACCAACTACCCGGTCACCACCACCGAGATGTTCTATGGCTGGCTGCGGGAAAGCCTGCCGGAGAGCCAAATTCGCCAGTTTGAGGAATGTTTGGAACTGGATACTGCCATCCAGTACGAGGGTTTGGTGCGGTGTCGGGTCAACTGCTTTGTTTCCCTGCTTGGCCCGGCTATGGTGATGCGTCTGATCCCGTTGAAAATTTTGACGCTGGAGCAGTTGCGGGCACCGGAAGTGCTAAAGCGCATTGCCGAGGAGCACAAAGGCTTGGTTTTGGTGACCGGCCCCACCGGCTCCGGTAAGTCCACGACCTTGGCGGCGATGGTGGACTACATCAACTCCAACTTTCCCAAACACATCATTTCCATCGAGGATCCCATCGAGTTCGTCCACCAGAGCAAGAAATCGATGGTGCGGCAGCGGGAGGTCGGGATCCACACCCTGGAATTTGCCAATGCCCTGAAAGCCTCTCTGCGGGAAGATCCGGACATCATCCTGATTGGGGAGATGCGGGATCGAGAGACAGTGGATATTGCCCTGAAGGCCGGCCAGACGGGCCACTTGGTCTTTGGAACCCTGCACACCAACAGCGCCGTCCGCACCATCGAGCGTCTGCTGGGGATTTACAAGCCGGAAGAACAGGAGCCGATGCGTCTGCAGCTGGCAGAAACCCTGGTGGCGATCATCGCTCAAACCTTAGTGCGCACCACCGATGGCAAGCGAGCTGCGGCCCACGAGATCATGCGCAACACCGATGCCATTCGGGACTACATCAAGCGGGGGGCGGTGGATGAAATTGAGGAGCTGATCGCCGACGGCTCCTATGAGGGCATGTGTACGATGAATCAATCCCTGTTTAGGCTTTACCAAGAGGGGCGGATTACCGAAGAGGTGTGTCTGGAGGCTGCCCCACGCCGCAATGAGATGGCCCAATGGCTGCGAGGCCGGATCTAGGGCCAGTCTCGAGATGGAGTCACGCCAAAGTGCTTGAGGGAAGGTTTGCCCTATCCTAAACTGGGAGCAGCCGGCGGCGCTGGCTTGCCGAGCTACCTGCTCATCTCTTGGGCCGACCTTGGGCTGGGGGGATGGGTTGCGAATTGATGAACCGAATTGAAAGCAAGTTAGAAAACAGGAGAATCCCTACCGTGAGCGTGATCAACCAGATCATCGAGACCGCGGATGACCAGCTGCGTTACCTCTCAGTTAGCGAACTGGAAGCCATCAGGAATTACATGACCACCGGCGAGAGGCGCTTGCAAATCGCTCAGGTGTTAGCAGAAAACAAAAAGCGCATCATTGACCAGGCCCAGAAGCAGCTATTCGCCAAGCGGCCCGAGTACGTGCAACCCGGTGGCAATGCCTACGGTGACAAGCGCTACAACCAATGTTTGCGAGATTACGACTGGTATCTGCGTCTGGTGACCTATGGCATTATTGCCGGCAGCAAAGAGCCGATTGAGTCTATTGGCCTGATAGGGGTGCGGGAAATGTACAATGCCCTCAACGTACCCATCGCCGGCATGATCGATGCGATTGTCTTTTTGAAGGAAGCTGCCCTCAGCTTGTTGGAGCCGGCGGCAGCCGCTGAAGCCGCCCCTTACTTTGACTACATCATCAATGCCATGAGCTAGGGAACTACAGGGATCCCAAGGCAGCCCGGGCATGTACGGCCACCTGTTCTTGGGAATCCTGGGCCAGCCGGGTCAGTCCGGCGCGAGCGGCTTCTGTTCCCAACTTGGCCAGGGCAATGCAGACGCGGTAGCGCAGTTGCCAGTCGTCGGAATCAATGAGGGGATCCAGGTAGGGGATGGCCCGCGGATCCCCCAGATCTCCCAAAGCGGCAGCGGCGGCTGTGGTGATCAGCTCGCTCTTGTCCTGCAAAGCTTCCACCAGAGTGTCGAAGGCGGCGGGGTTCCCCAGCTCTCCCAGGGCAGCGATGATGCTAAACCGTACCAGCCACTCCGTTTCTCGCCGATAAGCTTCCAGAAGATCGGCCAGGGCCTGTGGCTGCTTGAGATCCCCCAGGGCAGCGGCGGCAGCAGCCCGCACATCGAACTCCGGATCCTCTCGCAAAGAGCGCTGCAAAATGGGCAACAGTAGGTTCGGATCGACGCCAGACAGGGTGCCCATCTGGCTGATGGCAGCATAACGGACGCGGGCATTCTCGTCGTGAATCGCTCGCTGCAGCAATGTCAGGGCTTCTGGCCCAGGCAGTTCTCTGGCTTTGTTGACAGCGCGCAGCCGATTTCCCAAGTCTTGTGAGTTCAACAGCTCCAGCAAAGCGGGCAGTGCCGGAGGATCCCCAGAGGTTGTTGTCATATCCCATTCTCTCCATAACCCTCCTCGGCCATAGCGAGGGAGGAAAAGCCGATGTTATTATCTTGAAGCAGTGCATCCAGTCCCTTGATCTTATGGCCTTATTGCAACAAGAGAAGCAGCAGATCATTGAGAGCTATCGACTGCACGACACCGACACCGGTTCTGCCGAGGTTCAGGTGGCTCTGCTCACCAGTCGCATCAACCAGCTCTCTCAGCACCTTCAGAGAAACCCGAAGGATTTCAACTCCCGCCGCGGCCTGCTGATGATGATCGGTCGTCGCAAGCGTTTGCTCAACTACATCGCCAAGCATTCTCCTGACCGCTTCCGGGAGCTGGCCGAACGGCTGAACATCCGGGTGAAAAAGTAGGCAGCCCATCCAAAACGCTATCGGAGATCTGTCTTCGTGGGCAAATCCAGCCGCCAGTCCAAAACCTTTCGCCGTCGCTCCCCCTCCGCCTCTGTTGAGGTGGAGAAGAAGCCGGCCAAGAAGGAGCCTGTTGCCGTGATTCCCCCTGAGGTCAGCCGGCGGATGGTGCGGCGGATTCTGGTGTTTTCTGGGATCCCTTCGGGGCTAGGTCTGAGCAGCTTTTTTGTGAATTACTATCTCTTGACCAACCATGTGGTCGCTCTGCCCCCTTACTTCACCTTGGCGGAGTCGCTAACTTTGTTTGGCCTTGGTTTTTTGGGCATCAGCTACGGTGTGTTCTCGGCTTCCTGGGATCCCGAGCCGGGATCCCTGCTGGGAATTGGAGAATTCCGGCGCAATTTGGGCAACATCATCCAACAGTGGAGGGAATCTGCTGCTCGATCTTCTGAATCTTCTGACTCTAGGGAAGCCTAACTGCTCTCCCGTCGCCTTTTCCAGGCCGGTTGCTGCCTACAATCAAGAGGGATCCAAGTCCATTCTGGCGGCAGCGGCTACCCCCAGTTCTCCAGCATGAAAATAGCCTACTTCGACTGTGCGGCGGGCATTGCCGGCGATATGTGTCTAGGAGCCCTGCTGGATTGCGGGGTGCCTTTGGAGTACCTCAACCGTCAGCTCCAGGCGTTGGGCATCGAGGGGGAATATGGCTTGCAGGTGAGCCGGGTGCAGCGGTGTGGGCAGCCTGCTCTGCAAGCTGTGGTGGAGGTGCTGGGATCCCAGAGTGGTGGATCCCTTGCTCGGCATTGGGCAGAGATTCAGGCTTTGATCGCGGGATCCCAGCTTTCCCCAGCCATTAAGGCCCGCAGCTTGGCGGTGTTTGAAAAGTTGGCGCAGGCAGAAGCAAAAGTCCATCAAGTGCCCGTGGAAAAAGTGCACTTTCACGAAGTGGGGGCAGTGGATGCTTTGGTGGATATTGTCGGCACTTGCATCGGCCTGGATTGGCTGCAGGTGGAGCGGGTGTTGTCATCCCCCCATCCTATTGGGGGCGGCTGGGTGAGCACAGAGCATGGCAAATTGGCCGTGCCGGTGCCGGCGGTGATCGAGTTGTGGGAAATGGGCCGCGTGCCGGTGTTCAGCAACGGGGTGGAAGCCGAGCTGGTGACCCCCACAGGAGCAGCCTTGGCTGTGGCGTTGGCGGAAGAGTTTGGCCCCTGTCCGCCGATGCGGGTGGAAAAAGTGGGGCGTGGGGCCGGTGCCCAAGAGCTGCCCATTCCCAACGTGTTTCGTCTCTGGATCGGGGAAGCCGATGGGGGAGAGCTAACGGAAACGGTATCGGTGTTGCAAACCCAAATCGACGATCTCAACCCCCAAGTGATTGCCTACACCTGCGAGCAGTTGTTGGCCCTGGGGGCCTGGGACGTGTTTACCCAGCCGATCACCATGAAACAGGGGCGGCCGGGGATCCTGCTCACCGTTATCTGTCCGCCGGATCGGGTGCCGGAGTGTCAAGATCTCATCTTCCGGGAGACCACCACCCTGGGCATTCGCCACTTCCAACAGCAGCGCACCCTGCTGGAGCGGGTTATCGAGCGGGTGGAAACCCCTTACGGCCTGGTAGACATCAAAGTGGCCCGCCACCATGGCCGCATCGTCAACGCTCAGCCGGAGTTTCGCGACTGTGTGGCCCGCGCCCAGGAGTTTCACGTGCCGGTTCAGACGGTGTGGCTGGCGGCCCAATCGGCTTGGCAAAACCGGTTGCAAGGTTGAAGAGACACTGGCTTTAAGCAAGGGGTGTGTGGGTGAGCAAGACCCAGAACCAAGACGGTTTGGATGGGACAAGGGGGATCCGCGTTTCACCCCCAATGAATCCGCTCCTGTTGAACACAGATTGGCACCCATGGCCTGCTAGCCTGGGAGATGTCGATCTTGCTCTCTCCGCCGACCACGACAATGGAATCCCAAGCCTCTCAATTTAACTTTGACCGCAAACTGTGGGATCGGTTTATCACCGTGGCCCAGCCCTACTTTTACCCCAGAGTGCGCTATGGGGGCTGGATCTTTTTGGGCTTGCTGGCAGCGGCCATGGTGTTTGTGGTTGCCCTGATGTTCTTTGTGGAGATTGGGGTAACTTTGGTCGGTCAGGCCCTGTTCCCAGAGTTTTTTACCAATGTGGCAGCCGGATTGGTGGCCCAAACGGAGAGAAACTTGTCCTCGCCGGTGCTGTGGGTAGCCGCGATCAGCTTGGCTTTGAGCAGCCTTTGTTTTGGGGCAGTGTGGCGGCAGCTTCGCCAGCGCTGGTTGCAGTGGGCGCTGCTCACCTTTTTGCTGTTTCTGTCGCTGACGGTAAACCGGCTGAACGTGATGATTAGCTTTATCTTTCGATTTATCGACACAGCTCTGCAGCAAAAAGAAGAGCCCACTTTCTGGCAGTTTTTGATTATTTATGGAGTGCTGATTATCTCAGCTATTCCCATTTTGGTGATCTACCGCTACACTCGCCTCAAGCTAGGGCTGTTTTGGCGAGAATGGCTGACCGATCATTTTCTGGATCGCTACTTCAATCAGCGGGCTTACTACGAGCTGGATTCCAACGCCGCCAACACCGAAATCGACAACCCCGACCAGCGTATATCAGAGGATGTCCGCTCCTTTACCGGCACCACCCTTTCCTTCCTGTTGGACATTCTCGACTCGATTCTCACCCTCTATGCCTTCACCGGCATTCTCTATGGCATTTCTCGTCCGTTGGCGTTGGGGCTGGTGGTCTATGCCACTATCGGTACTGCCATCGCCATTTTGGCCGGTCGCAAGCTGATCAAAATTAACTTCGATCAACTGCGCTACGAAGCCGATTTCCGCTACAGCTTGGTGCATGTGCGCGACAACGCCGAGTCCATCGCCTTTTACCAGGGAGAGGATCAAGAACTCAGGCAAATTTTGCATCGCTTTGGTGCGGCCTTGCGCAATTTTAATTTGCTGATCATCTGGCAGGCCATCATCGATATTTTCCAATACGCCTACAACTATTTCACCCGCATTGTGCCCTATGTCATCGTCGCCCCCCTTTACTTCAGCGGCGTGCGAGATTTCGGCACCATTACCCAAGCCACCATTGCCTTCAGCCAGGTGTTGAGCGCCCTCTCCATTGTGGCCAACCAGATTCAAAGCATTTCCAGTTTTGCCGCCGGGATCAACCGCTTAGGCTCCTTTCACGAGTCTCTGGAAGATCCGGCGCTGCGCCACACCGGCGCTCGGGAAAGCAACATTCAAACTCGCATTGCCCAGCAATTGGCGCTAAACCACGTCACTTTGCTCACCCCCAATTCAGAACGAACCCTGGTGCGGGATCTCTCCTTCGCCTTGGAAGCCGGCCAGCGGCTTTTGATTGTCGGTGTTAGCGGCAGCGGCAAAAGTTCCCTGTTGCGGGCCATTGCCGGCCTATGGACCAACGGCCAGGGATCCATCGCCCGCCCAGATACTCAGGAGATGCTCTTTTTGCCCCAGAAACCCTATATGCTGCTGGGATCCCTGCGGGATCAACTGCTCTATCCCAAACGCCGCCGAGACCTCACCGATGAAGATCTCATCCGAGTCTTGGCCCAGGTGAACCTGGGAGACTTGCCGGAGCGGGTGGGCGGCTTTGATGTGGAGAAAGACTGGGCCAGCACTCTCTCCCTAGGGGAACAGCAGCGCCTTGCCTTTGCCCGCATTTTGATCACCCAGCCCCGCTACGCCATTTTGGACGAGGCCACCAGCGCCCTGGATGTGGCCAACGAAAAACTGCTCTACCTGCAGCTGCAACACCTGAACACCACCTACATCAGCGTTGGGCATCGTCCCACCCTCCTGGCCTACCACGACCTGGTTTTGGAGCTGCAGGGGAATTGTGCCTGGCAACTGTGGTCGGTGCAGGAGTACGGTGCCCGCCTAGCCCTGGCCAGCTAGCAGCGCCGACATCTCCAGCTGACTCAAATAACAAGTTTTGCGGGTTTGGAACAAAACCCGGATAAGAGGCTGACTTTTCCAACTGGACGCTCTTCAAAGGAGGTGATAGCCTGTTATTCACAAGTATTCCGACCGGTTTACTGGAGATTATCAATGCCCCCCATGATCCCATCCGAGGCCAAGCGTTCCAAGGTGGAGCAGATCAAGGCAGACAGCCACTTTCTACGGGATCCCCTTCAGCAGGAGCTGGCCCAAGACACCACCCACTTCAGCGAAGCAGCGGTGCAGGTGCTGAAGTTTCACGGGGCTTACCAGCAGGACGACCGGGATCGGCGGCAGCAGCGAAAGCAGGAGGGGCTGGAGCGGGCCTATTCGATGATGTTGCGCACCCGCATCCCCGGGGGACACGTGCCCCCCCAGCTTTACTTGACCCTGGATCGGCTGGCCGATGAGTACGGCAATGGCACCCTGCGAGCCACAACGCGGCAGACGTTTCAGCTACACGGGATCCTCAAGAAAAACCTCAAGGCCACCATAGCCAGCATTCTCAAGCAGATGGGATCCACCCTGGCCGCCTGCGGCGATGTCAACCGCAACGTAATGGCACCGGTGGCCCCCTACAAAAATCGCCCTGCCTATCGCTATGCCCAAGAGTATGCCCGCAAGCTGGCGGATCTGTTGGCTCCAAAAACCTCTGCCTACTACGAGATCTGGGTGGATGGGGAGCCGGTTCCCATCCCACCGGTGGATGAGGAAGTGGTGGAAGCAGAGCAGTTTGTCGGCAACGGGGTGCGCCTGGAGGGGCCAGAACCTCTGTATGGCCCCGTCTATTTGCCCCGCAAGTTCAAGACAGCCATCACCGTAGCTGGGGAAAACACGGTAGATGTGTACTCCCAGGACCTGGGCTTGATTGTGCTCACCGACCGCAAGGGCAACCTCAAGGGCTTCAACATCGTGGTGGGTGGGGGCATGGGGCGTACCCACGGCAAGGAAGAAACCCAGCCCCTTTTGGCCCAAAAGCTCTGCTTTGCCCCTCCGGAGGCGGTGTATCGGGTTTGCCAAGCGGTTTTGGCCGTGCAGCGAGACTACGGCAACCGGCACGACCGCAAGCAGGCGCGGTTGAAATACTTGGTGAGAGACTGGGGAATCCGCAAGTTTCGCCGCGTTGTCGAGGAGTATGTGGGGGAAAAATTGCCCCGGTTTCGCCCCCTACCCAAGTTTGTTCCCAACAGCGACGACTACCTGGGCTGGCACGAGCAGGGGGATGGCCGTTGGTTTTTGGGCATCTCCATTGAAAATGGGCGCATCCAGGACACCCCAGAGCGACAGCTCAAAACGGCGCTGCGCCGGATTGTGGAAGCCTTTTCTCTGCACGTGCGGCTGACCCCCACTCAGGATTTACTTTTCATCGACATTGCGGAGCAGCAGCGGGAGGCCATCAACCAGATCCTCAAGTCCCACGGGGTGCTTTCCAAGGAAGAGATCCCTCAACTGGTGCGGCTGTCGATGGCCTGTCCGGCGCTGCCCACTTGCGGCTTGGCTATTACTGAGTCGGAGCGAGCTTTGCCAGGGCTGGTGCGCCAGTTGGATCAACTGTTGCAGGAGCTGGATCTGCAGGATTCGCCCTTTTTGGTGCGCATGACCGGCTGCCCCAACGGCTGTGCCCGACCCTACTTGGCGGAACTGGGATTGGTGGGATCCGCCCCCGATGGCTACTACCAGATTTGGCTGGGAGCCAGCCCGCAGGGGGATCGCCTGGCGCAAGTGTTTCAGGAGCGGGTACACATTAGCCAGATCGTGCCGCTGATGAGAGTTCTCCTGCAGGCCTACAAGCAGGAGCGCCGTCCTGGCGAGAGCTTCGGCGACTACTGCCACCGGATGGGGATCCCCTATTTGCAGGCCCAAGTTCAGCAAAGGGATGGCGTTTTTGCCTGAAGGGATCCCTCAAAAACGAGACCAAGCCTGTAGCCATTCCCGGAGCGCTTCCAGCCATCCAAGCGGTTCAGGCTTGGTTGCTTCTGGAGCTTGCTCCTCGCCAGTCGGCAAGCTGACGGGGTTGGGATGCACCCTGTAGACTCGGATGGGTTTGGCGTTGGGAACGGGTTTCACCGAAAGAGGCTCCACCTGCAGGAGTTGCCCTTCCACGGCTCGATACACAGCTGCCGAGATGAGCAACCGGGAGCTCTGTTCCTCAGACTGTTCCCCCCCTTGCGAAACATCCTCAACCGACTCCAGCCAGGTGGCAACATTGACCGACTTGCCAAAGGCAGACAGCCGCTGCGGATCTTGGGGATCGAGGGGCAGCAAAAGGACTGGGCCGTAGTGGATCCCGATGGCAAGCTTGACCTGCGGGTAGGAGAGTTGCCGCAAACACCTGTTCAACTCCACCACCGACTGCCCAAGCGCCAACCCCGCCTGCAGCGCCTGCTGTATGGCCAGCTCGGGTTGTTTTAAGCCAAACAAAGCCAGACTTCTCAGCCCGCTCTGGTTGGCCAGTACTCCCCCATATTGCTGCACCAAGGCCCCCATTTGGGCGAAGTAGCGACCCAAGGTGTAGACAACATCGTAGGGAAAGTTCTCCTCGTCGAAGTTGGCCGTCCCCCGCAGGGAAGCGCTGAGAATGGCGGCGGTAAACTACCCGACACCCGCGCTATGCGCAGAGTGCGGGCTTTATCCCAATCCCCAGCGGCCCCAGGGGGCAGCTAAGTTTCGGAATTTCAGGCGAGTTTACAGTCGCCCCAAGGAGAGAGATTACTTGAGCAGCGTTATGGTCAGCATCCCCTTCCCACCCGCA
>NZ_JBSSDE010000053.1:0-18912 GCF_054060435.1 Thermostichus sp. MS-CIW-34
CCGGGCTTGTTTTGTTCTCTGGTAGAGCAGAACAGGCTCAGGGCTACTGAAAGCCCGCTCCGTACCGCTTAGCGGTCGGAGCCGGGTAGTTTACCTCCCACCATCCCTAGGGGGCTGGCGGCAACGAGCAAGAAATGGTGGCGATCCCTGGCCTCATCTCCCGAACAGGCTTGATAGCCTAGAGGAAGCGAGATGTGGATACCCATGTCAGATACTCCTGCGGTCTTGGTAGAGCAACTTCAAAAGCGCTACGGATCCACAGTGGCCGTGGCGGACGTCTCGTTTCAGGTGGAACCCGGCCAGATCTACGGCATTCTCGGCCCCAATGGAGCGGGCAAGACCACCACTTTGCATTGCCTCTGCACCTTGCTCCGTCCCGACTCAGGCCGGATAGAGGTGTACGGGATCCCGGCCAGCGAAAACCCCAAAGCGGTACGAGAAAAACTGGGGTTTGTCGCCCAAGAGGTGGCCTTGGATAAGGTGCTGACCGGGCGAGAATTGTTGCAGTTGCAGGCCGACCTCTACCACCTGCCTCGCCCCTTGGCTCAAGAGCGAATCGTTGCCGTCCTGGAACTGCTGGGGCTGACCGACCGCGCCGACCAACTCATCGGTACCTACTCCGGCGGGCTGCGCAAACGCTTGGATCTGGCGGCAGGACTGCTCCATCAACCCCAGGTGCTGGTCTTGGACGAGCCCACGGTGGGCCTGGACATTCCCAGTCGGCTGGCCATCTGGGATTTTTTGCGCCAACTCAAGAACACAGGGATCACAGTGGTGCTCAGCAGCCACTACCTGGAGGAGATCGACCTGCTGGCGGATCGGGTGGCCATCATCGACCGGGGCAAGGTGATCGCCGAGGGAACCCCCGAGGAGCTGAAAACCCGCGTCGGCGGCGAGCGCATCACCGTCAAGCTGCAGGAATTTGCCCCGGCGGAACTGGCCCAACGGGGTGCCCAACTGCTGGGATCCCTGCCCTTTGTCCAGAAGGTGGTGATCAACAGCGCCCAGGGCAACGCCCTGAACCTGGTGGTGCAGCGGAATGGAGAGGATCCCCTCAGCCAGATTCGCGCCCACTTGCAGGCTCATGGGCTAGAGGTGTTCAGCAGCACCCAGTCTCGTCCCAGCTTGGATGATGTGTATTTGGCGGCAACCGGGCAAACCCTGATGGACGCGGAGCTGGCCGCTGCCGAGGCCAATCTGGGCAAAAAGAAAAAGTAACTTCATCACCTCATGCTCGAGCCCCATTGATCCCTGTACAAAGGCATATCGAGATATTTATTGGTTGTATTGGTTGATGGATTAGATACTGCATTCATTCATCACACATTCATTGATCACAACTCTACAGGAGCTTGGGTATGACCTCTGCCTCTTCCCCGGTTCAATCTAACCCGATCCCCCTTCTGACGGCTGACTTTTGGCAGGAGACCTTCGCCCTCACGCGCCGCTTGTTTATCCAACTGAAGCGTCGCCCCACAACCTTGCTGGCCGGCATTATCCAGCCGTTGCTCTGGCTGATTCTATTTGGAGCCTTGTTTCAGAATGCTCCTGCCGGCATTTTCGGGGCCGGACAAAACTACACCCAGTTTTTGGGGGCGGGAGTCATTGTGTTTACGGCTTTTGGTGGAGCCTTGAATGCCGGAGTGCCGGTGATTTTCGACCGAGAATTTGGCTTTTTGAACCGGTTGTTGGTGGCTCCCCTCACCTCTCGTTTTTCCATTGTTCTTGCTTCTAGCCTGTTTATCGTCAGCTTGGCGTTGCTGCAGACGGCAGTCATTGTGGGGGCAGACTACGCCCTTGGGGCCGGGATCCCAGACGGGCCAGGCTTGGCGGTGGTGGCCTTGATCGTGGGCCTGTTGGTCTTGGGCTTCACGGCCCTGAGCTTGGGCTTGGCCTTTGCCATGCCGGGGCACCAGCAATTGCTGGCTTTCATCTTTTTGGTCAACTTGCCCCTGATCTTTTCCAGCACGGCCTTGGCTCCCCTGAGCTTTATGCCCACCTGGCTGCGTTGGGTGGCCAGCCTCAACCCCCTCACTTTTGCCATCGAGCCCATCCGCCATGTTTACCGCAGCAGCCATTGGAGCTGGGCCGATGTGGTGCTGCAGGCTCCCTGGGGCGATCTCACCCTGGCGGGATCCCTGGGCCTTTTGACGGGGTTTGTGGGGGTGTCGGTTCTACTGGTGCAGGGGGTGTTGCGCAAAAGCTTGGCCTGAGCCTCTCTGCCCAGGCTGTGCCCCTCAAAGCCACTGGCGGGAAACGGACTTCTCCATAGCTGCCTGTGCCCGCTGCACCAGAGCCAGGGGGCTGTCCTGGGCTGGGGAAACGCTGAGAGAAGGAGTAAGGCTGCGAGCCTGCAGAGCCATGTGGAGCTGCAGTTCGGTTACGTACTCCCGCAGGCCAAAGTTAGACCCAGAAGAAGAAGGAGCCGCTGAAGAGGGGTGAGACACAGACATCACGGCAAAGAGTCCTTCGCGAAATGGCCACTGTTGCTCTGCTAAGGTATCACGCCCACCCCTTTTCCGAAGCTTCCAAAATGTTAGCTTTGATTAAGATTTGCAACCGTTTGGCCATGGTGGTGCTCAAGGATTGGCAGCGCTCCAAGTTGGATCCCAGCGACGATGCCCTCTTTTACAGCTATCCTCGCTTCGTGACTCATGTGGATTCTGGCTTCATCGGCCAGCTCACCGATCTATACCGCGAGCATTTGCGGCCCCAGACCCGCATTCTCGATCTAATGAGCAGTTGGGTCTCCCATTTGCCACCTGAGATGGAGTTTGCCCATGTGGAGGGGCATGGGATGAACCCTGAGGAACTGGCGGCCAACCCCCGGCTGGATCACTTCTTCATCCAAAACTTGAACCAAAACCCAAGTCTGCCCTTCCCTGATCAATCCTTCGACGCGGTGCTAAACACGGTCTCGGTGCAGTATCTGCAGCAGCCGGAGCAGGTGTTTGCCGAGGTGTATCGCATCCTAAAGCCCCAGGGCCTCTTCATCGTCAGCTTCTCCAATCGCATGTTTTTCCAGAAGGCGATCCAGGCTTGGCGGGACAACTCTGAGGCGGGGCGGGTGGAGTTGGTCAGGCGCTATTTTGAGTCGGTGCCAGGGTTTGCGGTGGTGAAAGTGATCCAGCGGCCTGCCCCTATGGGTTGGCTGGGCTTTTGGGCAGGCGGAGGCGGGGATCCCTTCTATGCCCTGATTGGACAGCGGACGGCGGGGTAGAATTCTCCAGCTTGCCTGTGGCGTGCAGGCGGGATCCTTGGAAATATCCAACAAGACTCCAGCATCCACCAGATCTTGCAGCTGTGTTATCCTCGCTACCCTCATAGGTCTGTCTTGTTCTCCGGTCTTTCTGACAGTTCTTCCCCACAAAACGGCGATCCTTCCCCCCTACCCATCTCAGCAATTGGGGAGGCGGGGCTGCTGCAGATCGTGCAGCGCTACTGTCCGGCCCAGGTGGTGGGGGATGATGCGGCGGTGTTGGCTGCTCCGGAGGGGCAGTTGGTGGTGACAACCGATGTGTTGGTGGAGGGAGTTCACTTCAGCGATCTGACGACCCCGGCCCATGCGGTGGGCTGGCGCGCGGTGGCCGCCAATCTATCGGATCTGGCCGCGATGGGATCCCGTCCGCAGGCGTTGGTGGTGGGTTTGGGCTTGCCGGGCTCCACACCGGTTGCTTGGGTGGAGGAGCTTTATCAAGGGATGCAAGCCTGTTGCGCCCGCTGGGAATGCCAACTGGTGGGAGGGGATCTGTGTCGGTCGCCGCATCGATTTGTGGCAATCACGGCCCTGGGATCGGTGCAGCCGGGGCGGGCCATTCAGCGCAGACGGGCTCAACCCGGCGATTGGCTGGTGGTAACAGGGCCCCACGGAGATGCGCGGGCAGGCTTGGAGCTGCTTCTCCATCCTGAACAGGGATCCTCAGCCACGGCAGCCGAGCGCGAGCAGTTGATCAGGGCTCACCAATACCCACGCCCGCGACTGGATCTGTTGCCCCTCTTAGAAGGGATCCCGGATCCCTTGCGCATTGCCGGTATGGATACCAGCGATGGTTTGGCAGATGCCCTGGTGCAGGTGTGTCAGGCCAGTGGGGTGGAGGCAAGGATTGCCGTGGAGCGGATCCCGATTTCAGAAGCTTTGCGGCAGGCTTTTCCGGCCCAAGCCTGGGAGTGGGCGCTTTATGGGGGCGAAGATTTTGAGCTGCTCCTCAGTGCCGAGGTGTCGGTGGCCAAGCATCTGTTGGAAGAATTGCCAGGGGCCGTTTGGATTGGAGAAGTGACAGGCTGGGATCCGCAGGGAACCGTCTGGCTGAAGGACGGGCAGGCCCTCAGCCGTCAACAAGCCTTCCAGCATTTCTGAGAGAAGTTGTGCTGCAGGATGGCCACCCAAACTGCCAACAGTTGAAGACAAATCGACTTGTGGGAGAAAACAAGCCCTAGGAAGGATTCGATAACCTAGAAGTGGAGAGAAGCTGAGATAAGGAAGCAAATTGACCTGGAACAGCTTCAGGCAACTGCTGAGAACTCCGCAGAACTTGGATTGGAGAAGCATTGGAGACTCTACTCATGGAAGCTATCTTAACAGCAGCCATTCTTGGCCTGGCCGGGATCCCTTCGTTGGCCCCCTTGCCCAGTTCGGCTCAGCCGCTTTTTGAATTGGGTGCCTACCGCCTTGAGCAGGGGACGATTATCCCGGTCGGCAGCCTGAGTAGCGAAGGGCCGCAATACTTTTATCCCGACACCGTCTATCCCCTGGAAGTGGCCGTTACTCAGAACATTTTTGACAGCCAGGGGCGCTTGGTGATCCCGGCGGGTAGCCGCGTTTTTGGACAGATGGAACCTGCACCGGGCGGATCCCGCTTTGTCGGTACTTCTATTGTTCTCGGCGGTCGTACCTACAGCCTACGGGCTTCCTCCAACATCCTCCACGACGAAAAGGATCCCCGTCAGTATTCGGCTGAGGCCATTGCTCAAGATGCAGCCATTGGGGCAGCCGCGGGAGCCATTTTGGGGGCCATCACGGGCAGAGTATCAGTGGGCAATGTCCTGGGAGGTGCCGCGACCGGAGTGGTGGTGGGCAATGTTACCGCTCCGCAGGTGGTGGTGCTGCGCCCCGGCCAATCTTTCAATCTAACTTTGGAAGCTCCGCTGACTTTGTGAGGTGCCGTTTGGAGATTCCTCTGGGAGTGTTGAGGGTCGGCAACTTGTGATTCACTGGGGATCAGACTGCGGATCCCTGTTTTCATGGCTACTGAATCTAAGCCCACTTCCCCCCTCTCCTCCACTGATCACAGGTTTACGGCTGGAGAGGAGAGCTTTACCTACAGAGCGCTGGCCGGTTGGCAGACCCTTTTCCAGCGGGAAAAGCCGGTGGCCGAGATCTTTCACGTC
Organism: Thermostichus sp. MS-CIW-34; assembly: GCF_054060435.1. Taxonomy (NCBI): domain Bacteria; kingdom Bacillati; phylum Cyanobacteriota; class Cyanophyceae; order Thermostichales; family Thermostichaceae; genus Thermostichus; species Thermostichus sp. MS-CIW-34. The sequence continues at coordinate 5,389 of NZ_JBSSDE010000053.1, forward strand.
GCCTATCTAAAGCAAGACTCCGCCTCTCAGCACCGCCCTCTCACTTTTGTGTTCAACGGTGGGCCTGGGGCAGCTTCTGCCTACCTGCACATGGGAGCGCTGGGGCCCAAACGGATTTGCTTCGGGCCCAACGGCAGTTTGCCCCCCTCCCCGGTGCGGCTGGTGGACAATGCCGAAAGTTGGTTGCCCTTTTCCGACCTGGTCTTTGTCGATCCGGTGGGGACGGGGTTCAGCCGCGCCCTGCCCAAGGATTCTCAAGACCCCAAAGATTCCCGGGAGAAATCCGATCCGGCATCCAAGCCCCCTCAGCCGGATGCTAAGGCGGAGGAGCCTCCTAAGGAATCGCCCTTCTGGGATGTGGAGCGGGATTTGCAATCCTTGGGAGAATTCATTCAGGGCTTTCTTTCCCGATACAAACGCTGGCTCTCCCCCATTTTCATTGCCGGCGAAAGCTACGGTGGGTTTCGGGTGGCGCGGCTGGCCAAGGAGCTGCAATCCAAGTTTGGCGTAGGCTTGTCGGGGGCCATTCTCATCTCGCCTGCACTTGAGTTTGGGTTGCTGGAGACCAACGATTACAACCTCAGCACTTGGGCAACGCTTTTCCCTTCCTATGTGGCCACAGCAGCCCATCATGGACGGTGTGGCTGGGGGGAGGATTTGCAGATCCTGCTGCCCAAAGCAGAACACTTTGCCCGACAACGTCTGCTGCCCCTCTTGGCCATGGGGGAGGCAATGCCAGAGGCAGAACGGCAAGCGGTGTATCAGGAAATGGCAGCAGGGATCGGCCTATCTCCAGAATATGTAGCCCACAAAGGCGGGCGGATCGATATCGCCAGTTTTGCCCGCGAGCTGTTGCGGTCGCAGCGACTGGTGCTGGGGCTCTACGATGCTTCTGTAACCACGGTGGATCCCTTTCCGGATCGGCCTACCTTCGAGGGATCCGATCCCACCTTGGATGGGATCGATCGCCTGTTCACGGCAGCCATCAACAGCCACTTGCGAGAGACCTTGCAGGTGGAAACGGAGTTGACCTATCACCTACTGAACCTGGAGGTGTTCAAGTCCTGGCGGTTCACCCCAAAAGGAGAGTTGAAGCAAGGATTCATCGGGGCAATGGACGAGCTGCGCAGCAGCATGGCCCTCAACCCCCACATGCGGGTGAGCATTCATCATGGCTTTTACGACCTGGTCACGCCCTACTTTGCCTCGAATCACCTGGTGGATTTGATGAAGTTGGATCCGCGGTTGAAGGCCAACCTCACCCTACGTCATTATCGCGGCGGACACATGTTCTACACCTGGGATCCCTCGCGATTGGAGTGGTTTACAGAAATGCGTGAGTTTTACTCGAAAACAGCTTCCAGCTCAGCTTACTAGCGCAGGAGCCCCGCACTGTACCCGTAGGGTCAGTGTCGGGAGGAAAGCGCTTTGATGAAGTACAATGAACTTATGAGCCAAGTCCTGACCATCTCCTGCAAGCTCAAGGTGTCCCCGTCGCAAGCCGCTAAATTGGACGCGACGATGGATGCCTTTGTGCAGGCACTGAACTGGGTCAACCAGAACACGCCGGAGAAGATCGTTAATGCGGTCAAACTGCAATCCCTTTGCTACTACGAGATTCGCGCCCGATTCGGCTTGTCTAGCAACTTGGCCCAACAGGTCTGCAGGCGGGTGGCCGGCGCCCGCAAAGTGGCGAGACAGCGCAACCGTCCAGTTAAAGAGTTCAAGCGTAGGTTCGCTACCTACGACGCACGCATCTTCTCGTTCCGCGAGAAAGACTGGACGGTGTCGCTGACCACGGTGGAGGGTCGGGAGCGCTTTGAGCTGTCCATCGGCAACTACCAGCGTGGGATACTGGCGGGTTCCAACCCAAAAGCCGCCACGCTGGTCAAGCGGAAAGACGGCTCCTACTACATCCAGATTTGCGTAGAGAAAAAACCACCCAAGCAGCAAGATGCCGACAAGGTGATCGGGGTGGACTTTGGAAGGACGGATATTGCCCATACGTCAGAGGGGGACAACTGGAATGGACAGCAGTTGAACAGAGTCCGAGACCACTACTCCCGGTTGAGGGCGGTACTCCAACGTAAAGCCAGTAAGGGCACACGCAGTTCGCGGCGCAGATGCCGTCAACTGCTGCAACGGCTGTCTGGCAAAGAGAGACGCTTTCAAGCTTGGGTGAACCACAGTATCGCTAAGCGCATCGTTAAAACAGCTCAATCTCTTTCTGCCTGCATTGCCATTGAGGACTTAAGCGGCATTCGAGAACGCACCAATCAACACCCCCGCAGTCGTGAGGAGCGGCGGCGTAGCAATAGCTGGGCGTTCTACCAGCTGCGGCGGTTTATCGAATACAAGGCTGTGAGGGCGGGTGTCAAAGTGGTAGCTGTCCCTGCGGCCTATACCTCGCAGATCTGCCACAAGTGCCTGCATATTCATCCCGACTCCGCTCAATCCTATCGCAAGGGTAAGCAGTTCAAATGCGGGCACTGCGGTTGGGAAGGGGATGCGGATTTTAACGGTGCGAAGGTGATTGCGCTTTTGGGGGCTGCCGTAAACCAGCCTAGAGGTTCGGGCCTGTTTTGTTCTCTGGTGGAGCAGAGCAGGCTCAGGGCTACTGAAAGCCCGCTCCGTACCGCTTAGCGGTCGGAGTCGGGTAGTTTACTAGCTCAAACGACCCTACTCCCTACAACCAGTCGCGTAGCTCTGAGCTGGGGATCTCACGGCGCTCCCCGGTAACCGTGAGAAAAATCGTGAGAAAAATAATGAGCGGTTTTGATTCCTGTCTTTCCCTCTTCTTGAGAGAGAGAACTCAGATGGGATCCCTGTGGGCTAAGGGGCTTGTTGTTGACTTTGAACAGGAGGGATCCGGCGCAAATTCAAAAGCACCATTGCGCTGAGGGGGCGCGTGTTGGCCAGTAGCCCCACGATCAGCAGCAGCCAACTGTTCAAGGTAGTATTGTCCAGCAGCCAACCCATCAACAGAGCCGATCCTGCCCCTTCGGCAACTGCCGCCAAGATCCAAGCCCGGCTACCTTTCCAGCGCTGAGACCACAAGGCCCATTGCAGCCCACCAACGCCGACCCCCACCAGCAAACCGCGCAGCACATCTCCCATCGCCCGCAAGGCATTTTGGAGCCAGGGATCCGTCGGGTTAAAAGCAGAGGTTGCCACCCCCACCTGGGGAGCGAGGAAATCCGCTGCCACCCAGCCCAAAGCCGTGGCCAGCAAAGTTGCAGCCACCCATCCCACCGAAACCTGCCGCCGCAACACCAGCCACTGCAGCAGCCCCATCAGCAAGCCAAGGCCGGCTCCAGCCACCGCTTCTTGTAGTGATCCCAAAGCCGCCAGCAGAGGCGCTGATGCCCCCAGCCCCAGGTAGCCGATCCCAGCCGCCCCCAAATTGGCCAAGAGCCAACTCAACGCCGACCCTTTGCCCAGGCGGGGTGCATTCAGGGGTGCATCCAACAGATGAGAGCCGGACTTGCTGTTGACATGTTCCTGCCCAACCTTCTGTTCCACCTCGCGCAGCCCCTGTTCCGCTGAAGGGTTACCCGGCTCCAGCCGCAGCACCCCTTGATAGTCCATCTGGGCAAGGCCCCAATGTCCCTGCCGTTGGTGGGCCAGGCCGCGGTAGAGATAGTAGCGGGCTTCGTTGGGGGCGCTCTGGATCAGCTCATTGAGCAGATGGACGGCCATCTTGTACTCGCCTGCCTCGATCAGACTGACCGCCCGTTGTAGCTTTTCTTCCTCGTCTGGGGCAGCTCGACCCATCGGCTGTTGGGAAGTCGGCTGGCCAAATCCGGTCGGGATCCGCGGGGGGCGAACACCTTGAGGTGAACGAGAGGAATTTGAGGGGACGAACGGGGCAGGAGGGGCAACCTTGTTTCCATAGACAGCCTGTAGCTGCTGGCCGAGCACTTCCATGTTGGCTGGGCGGAGGGCAGGGTCTTTCTCTAGGCACTGGAGGATGACCCTCTCCAGAGCAGCAGGGATGGGGTGGGCTAGCTTGTGGTCTTGGAAGGGGCGGGGCTTTTGAAAGTTGTGGACGTGGTACCAGCCTTGCAAGGTGTCGGTATCCGGCTCGAAGGGCAACGCACCGGTTAACAGCTCGTACAGCACCACCCCCAGGGAATAGATGTCGGAGCGGCCATCCAGCTTTTCTCCGCGCATTTGCTCGGGCGAGGCATAGACCATCGTGCCCAAAAAATAGCCCGTCTGCGTCAGGCCACGAGAGGTCTCCCCCATGAGCTTGGAAATGCCGAAGTCCAGGATCTTGACCCGCTCTTTCCCATCGGGCCCTTTCTGCACAAAGATGTTGCTGGGTTTAATGTCGCGGTGGATGACGCCGCGAATGGAGTGCTTGCCCAGATCCATCTGAAAGTTGTGGGCGTGGTGCAGGGCAGAGCAAATTTGCAGAGCCAAGTTCACCACTCGCTCTGGGTGCAAGGGGCCTTCCCGAGCCAGCACATAGTCCAACCCCTGGCCGCTGTAGGGTTTGGCATTCAGGTACTCCATCACCAGATAGGGCTGGTTTTGGTACAGGCCGTAAGAGCGCACCTGCACGATGTTGGGGTGCTCGCCCAATAGAGCGCTGACCCTGGCCTCATCCATGAAGCGTTGCTGCAGTTGCTGGTAGTACTCTGGGCCCATGTCCGGGGGCGGCGGGCGCAACAACTTGACGGCCACCAGCTCGTCATTGAGCTGGGTATCCACCGCCTCGAACACATTGCCGTAGCCACCCTCGCTGATGTGGCGGGTCAGCCGGTAGCGGTTGCCAATCAGTTGTCCAATCAGGCGCTGGTTCATGGAGGAGGGTGGCCAGCTGGGGAGTTTACCTATGATTTGATTCTATTCAGCTTATGGGCCTAGAACCTGCTGGTGAGGGATCCGCTGCCATTGCGACCCCTTTTCCACCCCAAAAGCCAGGGATCCCGCTAGGATTGGGGCATGAGTGCTCCTTCTGCAACTGCTGCTCTATCCCCTTTCTGGCTGGAGGTTACCGAGTTTGCCTTGCAGGCTACGGCCAGCGTGGGATCCCAGCTCTTGGCAGACTTTGGCCAGGCCCACCCTACGGTTCGCGCCAGCGGGACGGAGTCCTTAAAAGCCGACGGCAGCTTGGTAACCTCTTCTGACCAGTGGGCGGATCGCGCTTTTCAAGGGGCCATTGCCGCTGCCTACCCCGATCACGGTTATCTGAGCGAGGAATCCAACCACATTTTTCCCGAGAAGGAGTGGTGTTGGGTAGTGGATCCTTTGGATGGCACCACCAATTTTGCCCGTGGGATCCCCATTTGGGGCAGCTCCTTGGCTTTGCTGCATTGGGGCGTGCCGGTGTTTGGCTGTGTCCATCTGCCGCCCATCCGCCAGACTTTTTACGGTTATTGGCCTCGGTTTCCTGGGGATGCAGCAGCAGGAGCTTTTCTCACCCGCCACGACCGGGATCCCGCCTGTCCCCAGCCAATCCGTCCTAGCATCGCCTCACCCGGCCCCAACCAATTGTTCAATTTCTGTTCCCGCAGCAGCCATTGGATTAGCCCGCAATTCCCTTGCAAAGCGCGGATGTTGGGGGGCGCTGCCTACAACCTGCTGGCGGTGGCCGGTGGCAGCCTTTTGGGGGCGGTAGAACGCTCGCCCAAGATCTGGGATGTGGCGGCAGTGTGGGCCATTGTCAAGGGGGCCGGCGCCGTTTGGGAACCCCTGAGCTGTGCCGATCCGGATCCCGGCCAGCCTCTCATTCCCGGCAAGGATTATGGCCGACTCACTTACCCCGCCCTGGTGGCAGCTCAAGCCGAGTGGATCCCCTTATTTCGCGCCTTCATCGCTCTGTAGCTTTCGTAAACGGCCTGCACGTTGTACCAGTTGAGGAAAAAAATCCGGCACAGCTCCAAGGCCAACTGCGAGCGGCCATGCCGGATCAACCAGCGCAGCAGCGGTTCCACCCGCTTCTCGTTCAGCCAGCCCCCCAGGGATAAAAGGCCCCACAGGAATCGGTGCAGGGGCGTCAGTTGGATCATCAGGCGCACGGCCCAGGTGGGGTGTTTTTGGTAAAAGAGAATACCCATGCGGCCCCGCTGCCGTTCCCGCTCAATCAATCCTGGGATCTGCTGCAGCTCAAAGGGCGGATGCCAGTGGTAGCCGGTGGCCTGGGGGCACTTGACCAGGCGCAAGCCCAAACGCTTTAGCCGCACCCCCAGCTCCAGGTCTTCCCAGCCGTAGAGGTGAAACCGCTCGTCAAAGGGGCCGGCGGGGGTTTCGCAGGCCCGCTCCAACCAATGGCGGGCAATGGCCACGTTGCCGGTGGCGAAAAAGGCTGCCGAAAAATCGGTGGGCTTGAAGGGCTCGGAGCGGGGATCCTGAAAATTGCTCGTGTTGATCACCCGCCCGTAGGTGAAGACCTTAGCCTCGTGGGGGGAGCGGGGATCCCCTGTAACGCCGTGCCGCCGCAGCATCTGGGCGTGGCTGGCCAAGAAGTGATCCACCACCACCAGGTCGCTGTCGATAAAGACGATGAGGGATCCCTGGGCGTGGCGAAACCCCAAGTTGCGGGCAGCGGCGGGGCCGCGGTGCTCCTGCTGCAACAGTTTCCACTGGGGCAAGCCGATGGGGTTGTTCTGCAGCCATTCCACTGTGCCATCGGTGGAGCCGTCGTCCACCACCACCACCTCGTAGCCCTCGTAGGGGCCGGGCTGCTGCTGCGCCAGGGCCCGCAGACACTGCTCCAAAATCGGACGGCGGTTGTAGGTGGGAATGATGACGCTGATGTACACCGGGGATCCCTGGAGATGGCCGTGCAACCTTAGAGCAAAAGTTGAGCAAAACGCTTCAGGGAGGAGGGGTTCGCGCTGCCTGTTAGGCTAGAGGGCTTTTAGGAGCATGACTCTAGTCAATAATAAGCTCAACTATACTGAAAATAATGTATAATATGTTCAGTACGGATTACTACCAGTTGATCTTTCTGTTTACTTTCGAGTCTGCCAACATGGTAGCCAAAGCAAAGCAGAAAATTGGTAGTAAGACGACACGGAAACTGCGCTTTGGGTATTCTACTCAAAGCTTTGCGGGATACCGCCATTCTGTTTGGACTCCGTCCCGCTAACGCGAATGGAAACAAACAGAATGCTATCGCTGCATAGTTGAACAGTGATGTTCGGCAGTGTTCAGCGTAAATGTATCAGCTCTGCCGACTGGCGCACCGTCTCGAAAAAGTAATGGACATTGGCCTCTGGAGTGCTTGGGTGGATGCCATGGCCCAGGTTCATGATATGCCCACGGGATCCGGCTTTTCGAATCACCTCTAGGGTGCGCTGCCGGATGAACTCTGGCGATCCCAGCAATACCATCGGATCCAGATTGCCCTGCACCGCCAGGGATCCCAGGCGGGCCCTGGCCTCTGCCATATCGCTCATCCAATCGAGGCTGAACACGTCGATGCCGGCTTTGCCCACCCGCTCCAGCAAAGCGGCGCTGCCGTTGATGTAGAGGATCAGTGGCACCTGCGGATAGCGAGCTTTCACCTGATCCACAATTTGCTTTTGGTAGGGCAAGGCCCAACACTCGTAATCGACTGGGCTGAGCTGGCCGGCCCAAGTATCGAACAACTGCACCACCTGGGCGCCGCACTCGATCTGGTAGATCACGTAGCGGGCAATGCTGTCGGCCAGCTTACTCAGCAACTGATGCAGCAATGGCGGCTGCGCGAAGGCCAAGCTTTTGATGTGGGCGTAATCTTTGGAGCTGCGCCCTTCCACGGCATAGCAGGCCAGAGTCCAGGGGGAGCCGACAAATCCCAGCAGCGTCGCTTTTCCTTCCACCTCGCGGCGCAGGGTGCTGAGAATGGTCTTGATGAAAGGCAGACTTTCTTCCGGTTCCAGTAGGCGAATGCGCTCAATTTGGGCTTGCGAACGAATCGGCGGGTCGATGATCGGCCCCTGATGCTCCACCAGCTCAAAGGGGATCCCCATGCCCTCAAGGGGGGTGAGGATATCGCTGAACAGGATCACCCCATCAGGGGCAAAGGCCCGAAACGGTTGCAACGAGATCTCGACGGCCAGCTCCGGGATCTCGCAACGCTGCTTAAAGGTGTACTTGCTTTGCAGCTCGCGGTAGGCCGCCATGTAGCGACCCGCCTGGCGCATCATCCAAACTGGAGGGCGATCCAGCACTTCCCCTCGGGCCGCCCGCAGCAAACGGTCACCCAAGTGCTCCGCACCGCTGGCGGTGGAGGAGGTGGCGCTGAGCTGAACAGGCGAGTGGGACATAGGAGGGCAATCCGGCTAAAGATCCTTATGAATCCTGACATTGTGGCGACAGCAACCGCAAGTTGGCGGCTCAGGATCCCTGCAGTTTCTTCATCGGCTGCAACTTGCTGTTACTTCTTACCCTTTTGGCCTCTGGGCTGGGATCCCCAATTAAAGTGGACATGAGATAATGACACCTGACAAGTCTGTTGAAGAACGGCTCGACAAGGATCCCCCCATTGCCGAGTTGAGAGGAAACCCCGCTTGGTTGCCCAAACCTTTAACCTGAAAGCCTACCTGAGCCAGCGTCAGCAACAGGTGGAAGAAGCTCTCTCTGCAGCTTTGGTTCCCGCCTATCCGGAGCGCATTTACGAGGCGATGCGCTACAGCCTATTGGCAGGGGGGAAGCGCCTCAGGCCCATCCTCTGTCTGGCTGCTTGCGAGTTGGCCGGCGGCACTGTGGAGCAGGCTCTGCCTACCGCCTGTGCCCTGGAAATGATCCACACCATGTCGCTCATCCATGACGATCTGCCGGCCATGGACAATGACGACTTTCGCCGCGGCAAACCCACCAACCACAAGGTGTTCGGCGAAGACATTGCCATCTTGGCGGGAGATGCTCTGCTGGCTTTTGCCTTTGAGCACATTGCTAGCCAAACTCAGGGGGTACCGCCGCAGTTGGTGTTACAGGTGATCGCCCGCATTGGCCATGCTGTGGCGGCAACCGGTTTGGTGGGGGGACAGGTGGTGGATCTGGAGTCGGAGGGCAAAGCCATTTCCCTGGAAACTTTGGAGTACATTCACAGCCACAAAACCGGCGCTCTATTGGAAGTCTCGGTGGTTTCGGGAGGGATCCTGGCGGGGGGAGATGAGGAGCTGCTGGACCGCCTGAGCCGCTACGCCCGCGATATTGGCTTGGCCTTTCAGATTGTGGACGACATTTTGGACATCACCGCCACCAGCGAGCAACTGGGCAAAACGGCAGGCAAGGATCAAGCTGCCGCCAAAGCCACCTATCCCAGCTTGTTGGGCCTAGAGGCTTCCCGGCAAAAAGCCGAGGAGCTGATTCAATCGGCCAAGGAAGCGTTGCGCCCCTATGGATCGCGGGCAGAGCCGCTGTTGGCCCTGGCAGATTTCATCACTCGCCGTCAGCATTAGGGCAGGACAAGAGGACAAGTTAGATGGGATCCCTGGAGACCCTGCTCGCATGTCTGTGCTGGAGAGCCGTATGCTGCAACAGTTGATGGCCAATCATGTCCTCTGGGTTGCTTTGCTGGCCAGTGTGTTGGCCCAAGCCATCAAGCTGATCCTTTCCTATGTGCGGTCAGGCAAGGTTAACCTGCGAGTCTTGGTGGAAACCGGGGGAATGCCCAGCTCCCACGCAGCGTTGGTGACGGCTTTGTCCATTGGGGTGGGGATGCAGGAAGGCTGGGACAGCCTGCTGTTTGCCGCGACGGTGGTTTTCGCATTGGTGGTGATGTACGATGCCGCGGGGATCCGCCAAGCCGCCGGAAAACAGGCGCGGGTGCTGAATCGCCTCCTGGAAGAATGGTTTGAAGAAAAGGGCGCCGACCGTTTTCCAGAACCCTACCTGAAAGAATTGCTGGGGCACACTCCCGTGCAGGTCATGGCCGGCGCGGCTTTGGGGGCAGCCTGTATTACATTGTCGTTTGCCCTGGGAGTAAACTGAGAGCCATTGGGGCATGCTAAGGCAGAAGTACCGCGGGGTGGTCATGGCTTCCAGTTCTCAACCTCGTCCGATCCAACGTTGCCCTTCCTGTGGCAAGCCGATCCCAGCCTACCGGTTCAAATCTCCCTACTGTGACCACTGCGGTTGGCGGGCGGCCCCGGCAGCGCAAACCCCTCAAAAAGGCGGATCCCTGGGCCAGAAAATTGCAGCTCAGGTAAACGGGATCGGATCCCAAGGTCAACGCTTCAAGGTGCCCCCTCTGCTACAGCCGCTGCTGAACTTCAACTTTTACCTCTATCTGCTCTGGGGGATCAGCCCTCTGTTTCCGCTGGTGGTGGATCGACCCCTGCTGGCCGAATCCAACTATCTGCTCCTAATCCCGCTTTTGTTGAGCTGGGGGCTGCTTTATTTGGCGGTGCGAGATCTGCCGCTGCCGGACAATTTGCGGCTGCCGCGCCTGTTGTTGGATGTATCGTTCATCCTGCTGCCCTTCTTCCAGAAAATTAATGTGTCCAAAGCCCCCAACCGACCCTATTGGAATGCTCTGCTGATTTGGGTGATCGGGATCCTGCTGCTTGCCGCTTTGCGGCTTTGGAGCTTTAGCCTGCTCCTGACGGCGGTGACCTTGCTGTTGACCAGCTTCTGCACGTTGCTGTTTTAACCGAGATCCTTGCAAAGAACCTCAATATTTAATATTTAACATTTCATGAGCATTCCTGCTGCCCGTCAACGCTTTGCCCTTGAAATCCAATCGGAGCCCATCGATCTGGGTCGGGCGGCCCTCTGGATTGCCCAAGAAGCCTATCCCGATCTGGAGGTGGAAGAGTATGTGGCCGCTCTGGATGAGATGGCCGCAGAGGTGCAAGAGCGCCTTCCCCCGGAGCGTTATCCCCTGCGGGTCATCAAGATCTTGAATCACTATCTCTTTGAGGATCTGGGCTTTCGTGGCAATCGCGAAGATTATTACGACCCACGCAACAGCTTTTTGAACGAAGTGATCGATCGGCGCACCGGGATCCCGATTACGCTGTCGCTGATCTATCTAGAGCTGGCGCGGCGGATCGATTTTCCCATGGCAGGAGTGGGCATGCCCGGCCACTTTTTAATCCGGCCCCTGTTTGCAGGCGCCGAGATTTTTGTGGATCCCTTTCAGCAGGGGGAGATTTTATTTCCAGAAGATTGTCAAGAGCTTTTGTCGCAAATCTACGGGCCTGGGATCCCTTTCCAAGAACACCACCTACGCCCCACCCCTCCCCGCCTGATCTTGGTACGCTTGCTCAACAACCTCAAGCAAATTTATCTGAGCCGCGCCGAACTGGAACCCGCTTTGGCAGCAGCGGAACGGATCTTGTTGTTGATCCCTGAATCCTTGCCCCACCTAAGGGATCGCGGGCTGTTGTATTATCAGTTGGGCCGTTGGCAGCAAGCCTGCCAGGATCTCAAGCGCTACTTAAAACAGGCGCCTTTCCACCCCGAGATCAATCGCTCTGATGAGCATTTAATCCGGGAAATTGTCGAGAGATTGGAATCTCATCCCGACTCATGCTAGGAGCATGCACAATTGCTCTCAGTTGTGCGTTGTGTAAGTGTGTAAGTTTTGAGCAAGATCTGCCGTCGTTTGCAAGCAAGGCTAGGTTTCTAGCAGGGATCGGAAGCAGCCCTTACCTCTTGGCGCAAAATGGCTTCCACCAGCTTATCTAAAGCCTCTAGATCAGATAGATCATAGTTTTTTTCCCAGAGGATTTGGTTAATGCTGGATTCCTGCTGCAGAGTTAAAACCGAAGATTGTAAAACCTCATCGATGATCTGGCGAATGCTCATCTTAACCTCGCAATCGTGAGAAGAATTGATGGCTTTGGCTCATAAGCCTAGAATGCTGGAAACGCTCTGCGATAGCCATCGTGAGGATCACGTATTTTGACATCAGAATCTGGGGCGACTCATCCAAACCCTTTCGGGGAAATCGCCAATAGTACTTTTACGGACTTGAGCTATGGATGGCGCTGAAGTCTGCGAACTTCTCAGGATCTTCTGAGACAGACCTGCTCCCCATTGAGGGCAGCTTGGGCCTCATCATCTGTTGCGAAGGCGGTGCGAATGATGCGCTCACCGGGATGGCGATCCCCTGCCGAAAGGCCGAGATCCCGCACCACAAATGAGCGCTGGATCCAGCGGTCGAAGCCATCGTAGCGGGGAGAGAAGGCAGTCCGTCCGTGAACGGTGCGGCGATTGTCAATACAGAGCAGATCCCCTGTTTCCAGCTTGATGCCTCGGTAGACAGCGTGGATTCCCTTCCTCAGGGCTTCTAGAGCCAGACTGGCTTCGGGGGTGAGCCCCACCATCAGGTCTTCGTCGTAGTTCCAGAAGGGATCCTCTCGACGGCCATACAGCACCGGCAAAATGGGTCCATTGATCAGGGCTTGCCGGTTGCCGAAGGAGTAGTCGATGCCAGTGCGATACAGGGGTTCAAACAGCAGCTCTCGATCGCGCTCTCCCAGCAAAGGCAGGACATGACGGATGCTGGCGTAGGTGGTTTCCGCCATACGATCATGGTCGGGGCGCAGGCAAAACAGCAGCAAAAACTCCGGTGAGTGGGGATGAAAAACCGTCTCGCGGTGAAACTGTAGCCAAGTGCGGGATCCCTCGGAAGATTGCACCTCTTCGCTGTCGGGAGTAGGCACCAAGTTTTGAAACAAATCCCCGTTTTTTTCTTGGATGTAGGAGACCAAATGCCCCAAGCGGCTGCCGATCATCGCCAAGCAGCGTTCGCTGACAAAAGTGGTTTTCTCCTCAGAGCGCTGCGCCAGAGCCGGTGTGCGGGTATGGTCTAGTCCGGGATCCACGGGCAAGCCCCGCAGCAGCAGGATCCCTTCCGAATTGGAATACAACTGAAACTCCAGCAAGGCCCGCCGCAGATAACGGGGCAGCTCATCTGCCCGCATCTCGCAGTCCAGGAGAAATTCTTCTGTTTCCCGATAGGGATCGGGCCCAGGTGCCAAAAACAGGTTTATCGTCTTTTCATCAAAGCCCCGACAATCGATCAGCAGGCATCCTTTTGCAAGCTGTGAAGTCTTCATCACGATCCCTCACCACCCACTGCCCTAGTCATAGCAGCCGCAGCAACTTTTGGGCAGGGATCCTACACTCAAAACCCAATCTCGGCGAGTGTAGCGCACTACCCTTCGGTGCTAGAACCTCAGTCTGAGGCGGGGCAGAGCAAGGCTCTAGTCAATGATACGCTGGACTATACTGGAAATAATGTATAGCATGTTCAGCATGACTGCTTGGTATGGCTAGGTATGTGAAACCGAGAGAAGCGGCCGACTATTTCGGGGTGTGTCTCCACACTTTGAGGCGATGGGAGCAGAAAGGTTGGATCAAAGCAATACGTACGCCATCTGGTAGGGCAAGAAGGTATGACCTCGACAGTTACATCAGAACGCCAAAGAAAGCCAAACGAGTCGTTTTGTATGCCCGAGTTAGCAGCCGAGGGCAGAAGCCAGACTTGGAGAGACAGATTGCAAGACTGGTTAACCTCTATCCTGGAGCCGAAGTGGTCGGAGAGATTGGCGGCGGTCTCGACTTCAAAAGACC
>NZ_JBSSDE010000054.1:0-18378 GCF_054060435.1 Thermostichus sp. MS-CIW-34
CAGGACTTGGGTCATGGTTCTATCGTAACTTCCGCATTCCTCCCGACACTGACCCTACGGGTACAGTGCGGGGCTCCTGCGATTTCTAGCTGAGCCTCTTTGCCGCAAGATGAGGTTCAGGGCAAAGAGGGAAGTGATGGCCAACTACGACTGGATTCTGATCGGCGGTGGGATTACCGGGGCAGCCCTAAGCTATGAACTGGCCCGCCAGGGGGGATCCGTTCTGCTGATGGAGAAAGATGGAGTGCTGAACGGAGCAACCCGCTACAGCTACGGGGGCTTGGCCCATTGGGCGGGCAAAACGCCGCTGCTCAAAGCTCTGGGGGAAGAAGGGATCCAACGCTACCGCACCCTGTCAGAAGAGCTGGAGGCAGATATTCAATTTCGCGAGCTGGATCTGCTCATGCCCATTGCCCCCGGCTACGATGCAGAGGCCGTTGAGGCGGATCTGGCCGACTGTCGCATCCCACCCCGGCGGATTTCGGTGGCGGCAGCCTGCGAGCTGGAGCCGCTGCTGGATCCGGCCGCTCTGGAAGTAGTCCTCTGGGCTCGGCATGGCCACATCAACCCCTTGTTGACGGCGCTGGCCTTTCAAAAAGCCTTTCAACGATTGGGGGGATCCCTCTTGATCGCAACAGCAACGGCCCTGCGGCGGCAGGGAGCGCGCATCACGGGCGTAGAGTCCGGAGCCGACTGCTACGGAGCAGGCCAGGTGGTGGTGTGCGCCGGCGGCTGGACACGGGCTCTGTTGCGCCAAGCGGGAATCCGGGTGCCCATCTACTACACCCATGCCGAATCCCTGGAGCTGGAGCCCTCGGATTTGCAATTGAAAGCGTTGGTGATGAGCGTGCCCGTGCAACGCTTGGAACTGGAACGACAAGCCGCCCATCCCGATCGGGATCCCCTTTGGGACGAGCCAGGGCACGAGCTTTGCCCGCCGATTCTGGATGCCGGGATCCTGCAATTTGTAGATGGCAGCATTCGCATGGGCCAGATCAGCCGGGTATTGACGGATCCCCATGCCGAGGTGGATGCAGCCGCCAGCGAAGCCCAGATCCGGGCACAAGCCGGTCGCTACCTGCCCAAGTTGGCCCACCTGCCTGGACGGTGGTATCACTGCTTGGTGGCCTTCAGCGCTGATCACCAGCCTCTGGTGGGATCCCTGCCCGGCTGGGAAGGCTTACAACTGTTTTCCGGCTTCAGCAATCCCCTGCCCATCCTGCCCGCTTTGGCCCGTCGCTTCGCCCAACAAGCCTATGGACAAGCGGATGAATGGATCCCTGCTCTGTCGCCGGCGCGGTTTGCCCAGGTTTGGAGTTGATGCCTTGCCTATTCTCGATGACCATCGCCAACAAGTCTGGAATACGGCTATCCCGTCTGCAGCATAATGAAAGCCGGAAGTTCTCTGCGTCGGATCTATGCCCAACAGCTTGCCCAGCTCCGTCGATCTCAGCCAGAAGCGCATTTTGCTCACAGGGGGCAGCGGCTTTTTGGGCAAACATGTGCTGCAACAGTTGCAGGTGCTGGGGGTAAAGCCGGAGCAGGTGCGCATCCCGCGCTCCCGCACCCAGGATCTGCGCCGTTGGGAAGTCTGCCAAGAGGTGGTGCAAGGGCAAGATATCGTCATCCATTTGGCCGCCCACGTGGGTGGCATCGGCCTCAACCAAGCCAAGCCGGCAGAACTCTTCTACGACAACCTCATCATGGGATCCCAGCTCATCCACGCCGCCTACCTGGCCGGGGTGGAGAAGTTTGTCTGCGTGGGCACCATCTGCGCCTATCCCAAGTTCACCCCCGTTCCCTTCAAGGAAGAGGATCTCTGGAACGGCTACCCAGAGGAGACCAACGCCCCCTACGGCATCGCCAAGAAAGCCCTGCTGGTGCAGCTGCAGGCCTACCGGCAGCAGTACGGCTTCAACGGCATCTACCTCCTGCCGGTGAACCTCTACGGCCCCATGGACAACTTCGACCCCGAAAGCTCCCACGTCATCCCAGCCTTGATCCGCAAAGTGCACGAAGCGCAGCAACGGGGCCAAAACTACGTCGAAGTGTGGGGGGATGGCAGCCCCACCCGCGAGTTTTTCTACGCTGAAGATGCGGCCCGCGGCATTGTCATGGCCACCCAGCTTTACGACGGGGCGGATCCCTTGAACCTGGGCACCGGTGAAGAGATCTCCATCCGGGATCTGATTGCCCTCATCTGCGAGCTGATGGAGTTCCGGGGAGAGATCCGCTGGCAAACGGACAAGCCCAATGGCCAACCCCGCCGCTGTCTGGATGTCTCCAAGGCCCGAGAGAGGATGGGTTTTGTGGCCAAAGTCGGCTTGCGGGAAGGGCTGCAGCGCACCATCGACTGGTACCGCTGCCACGCCTGTGCTGGGCAAAGTTAGGCAACCCCTTGGCTCTCCAGCCGGCCATCCTCCATGTGCAGCACCCGATCTGCAATGTCCAGGATGCGGTTGTCGTGGGTCACCATCAGGATGGTGCAACCCTGCTCCCGCGCCAACTTCTCCATCAGGGTCACCACCTCGCGGCCCGACTTACTATCTAGGGCTGCCGTGGGCTCGTCCGCCAGCACCAGCTTGGGATGGCTAACCAAGGCGCGGGCAATGGCCACCCGCTGCTTTTGTCCGCCGGAAAGCTGTTCCGGGTAGTAGTGGACGCGATCCCCCAGGCCCACCGCCGCCAGCATTGCTTCCGCTCGCTGCTGGGCTTCCTGAGGAGAGAGGCCGTTGTGCAGCTCCAGGGCCATGCGCACGTTTTGGGCTGCCGTCAGGGATCGCAGCAGGTTATGGGCCTGGAAAATGTACCCGACCTGGCGGCGGATTTGAATGAGAGTACTGGGCTGAGCTCCCCGCAGCTCCTGTCCCAACACCCGCAAGCTGCCCTCCTGCACCGAGCGCAAGGCCCCCAGCAGCGTCAGCAGGGTGGTTTTGCCGGAGCCGGAAGGGCCAGTCAGCAGCACGATCTCCCCTGGCTGCAGGGCAAAGCTAATGTCGAAGAGAATCTGCTTGCGCAGGGATCCCTCGCCGAAATAGTGGTTTACACCTTCGGCTTTCACCACTGGCTCAACGGCATTCTGGGCAGAAGCAAGGGCAGCTTGATCGAGAAGAGGAGTCAGCATAGGAAACTCAAAATCTCAAAACTTTGCGTTGACAACTCATTGACCACTTAGGCCGTCATTTGGAGCGTTGAGATGAGACCATTTAGAAACCTTTGGCCGGAGAGCGTTGATGAGGATCCCAGAAGTTTTTAGACAGCCTAGCTCAAACCCTTCACCATCCATCCGATCCCCTTTGGCAGACTATTGACTTACCAACGCCCCGGCGCCCTGCCCACAGCCAAAACTCTAGAAAATGTCGGCAGGATCGGCTGCCCGCAGCCGTCGCACGGCAATCGCTCCTGAGATGAAACACATGCTCACCGCCAGCCCCAGCACCAGCACTGCCCGGTTGAAGGTCATGGCAATAGGCAGCAACGTGGCATTGGCCGTCAAATCGTAGAGCAAAACCGACAGGGCAAAGGCAGGAATGTACCCCAATCCGGCCAGCAGGAGCGCCTCCTGAAATACCACCCCCAGCAGGTAGGTATCGGTATAGCCCATGGCTTTGAGAGTGGCATATTCCGCCAGGTGATCCGACACATCGGTGTAGAGAATTTGATAGACAATCACAATGCCGACAATGAAGCCCATGCCCACCCCCAGGCCGAAAATAAAGCCAATGGCTGTGCCCTCTTCCCAGTAGGTTTGCTCCATGTCGATAAACTCTGCCCGTGAGAGCACCCGCACATCTTCCGGCAGCAAAGCTCGCATCTGCCGCACCAAGGGATCCGGATCCACCCCCGGCTGAAGCTGCACCACGCCGATATCCACCAGGCCACGCCCCCGCTGCGGAAAAATGCGCAGGAAATTGAGGTCGCTGGTGAGAATGGTGCCGTCGGCTCCAAAGGTGGCCCCCATCTCAAACAGGCCCCCCACCTGGACGCGGCGGTTTCCCACCTCAGTAACCACCTCTCGCCCGGACTCAAACCACTCTGGGATGGGGCCAAACTCGCTGCGGGAACGGCGGTCAAAAAGCACCACGTCCGCCTTTTTGATCTCTTCCAGCTTGTCCGGCGTCAGTTCCGGCAAGTCCAACAGATCAGCCGAGGGATCCACTCCTACCACAAAAATGCTGCGGGTACGGCGGGTCTCTGGGTTTTTCCAGAGGGCAAAGCCCACATAGACAGGCGAGATGGCCCGCACCCCCTCAAAGCCCAAAGCCTGATAGAGTCGCCGCTGGGAGAAGGTGTTCATGGCAATCAGGGCGTTGGACTGAGGGCTGACCAGGAAGATCTCTCCCTTCAGGGCCACGTGGAAGCGGATGGCACTTTCCAGCAGGCTGTCTTGGAAGCCCAACTGCATGAACATTAAGATGCAAGCAAAGGCAATGCCCGCCAGGGCCACCAGCAGGCGGATCTTCTCCCGCGTCAACTGCAGCCAGGCCAACGGGATCCGGCGCGCGATAAAAGCCACACTGAACAGGCTGTACATGGGCTGAGCCTACCCCTCGACATCGATGGCCACATTCACCTGCAGGTTGGTCAGGCCAGCCACGCGGGCGCTGCTCTCCGGATCCAGGCGGATATACACTTCCACCACACGGGCATCCACATCGGCAGCTGGGTCGGTGTTGAGCACATCTTTCTTGCCAATCTGCAGGCCCACCCGCTCCACTCGGCCCTGTAGGGTGGTTTCTGGCAGAGCGCGGTTGCTAATGGTGGCCTGCTGGCCTGGCCGAACCCGCAAGATGTCTGTTTCGTAGACCTCGGCCACCACCATCATTTGGTCAGTGTTGCCCAGCTCGAGAATGCCCTCGCCGGCGGGGATGACCTCTCCAGGGCGGGTGTGGATCTTGAGCACTTGTCCAGCACGGGGAGCGCGGATGAGGGTGCGCTCTAGGCGAGCTTCTGCCAGTTCCAGATTGCGGGCCAGGGATCCCAGTTGGACTTGGGCTTGGGCCAGACTCAGTCCCGCCTCGGCAGCTTGGACTTGGGCTTGGGCATTGAGCAGATCCCGCTCACGGGCCAGGCGCAGTTGGCTCAGGGTGGCTTCGGCAGCCCGCAAGTCCTCCTGTCGTTGCCGCACCAGCAGCCGGCGTTGATCCAGCTCTTGTTGCGAGATTGCTCCTTCCTGCCAGAGCTCCTGAAAGCGGGCCAGATTGGCCTCGGCATCGGCCAGTTCTGCCCGGATACGTTCCACCACCGCTTCCTGGGAGCGGATTTGCATCTGTTGCGGCTCGTCCAGACGGCTGAGGCGGGTGCGTGCCTCTTGGATTTGGGCCTGACTGAAACGGGTCTCGGCCTGAAACCGGGCGCGGGCCTCTTGAAGTTGGGCGGCAGCGTACTCTCGCTCCGCCAACCGCTCGGCGTAGCTTTCCAAGCGGGCCAGCACTTGGCCTGCCACCACGCGATCTCCCTCGGCCACCAGCAGCTCTCCCAGCCGTTCTCCGGGGGAACCGGCAATGCGCAGCACTTCCCCCTCCGGCTCCAGGCGACCCAAAGCACCAACTTGCGGAGGCAGCCGCGTTTCCACCGTTGCCTCTGCACTTCCCGATACCGACTGTGTGGCTCCCTGTTGGCTCAATCCCAGCCATGCCAGACCGGCACAACCAAGCAGCCCGACTCCTGCCAGCGACCAAAGCGCTCGTGGGTTCATGGCCTTTTACCCGCTGTGGCTTTGCAGACGACAAACGCCGCCTCTTTTTCTTAAATAAGTGTAAAGTTTTTGGGATGAAAATGTCCAGCTGTATTCTGTGTTGCTTGTGCTCACCGTATTTTCACCCCCTGTGGGTTCCCCAAGGTGCCGGCAGATCACAGCAACCGGTGGGGCGCAGCCTACCTAGCTCTGGGGATTCCTGATATGATGTGGCCTGTTCGAACCTGTTTGTAGTCAGCAGAACGCAGTCCTTTTTTTGGAGTGTGGCGGTTTTAGGAGTGGGGTGGAGTTGCGATGGTGGAGACACTTGGAGGAAGGGATCCCATCCCGCCGTTGCCGTTTCCGTCTCAGCCTCCGCCCCTGCATTTGGATCCCCTAGATCCCTTGCTTTCCACCTATCACTTTGTGGGCATTGGTGGAGTGGGGATGTCGGCCCTGGCCTATATCCTGGCTAAACAAGGGTTTCGCGTTTCCGGATCCGACATTGTCGCCAATGGCCGTACCCGCCGCCTGGAAGCTTTGGGGGTGCGCTTCTTTCAGGGCCACAGCTTGGAGGGGTTGGTCGGGGATCCGCAGGTGGTCTATTCCAGCGCCATTCGCCCCACCAATCCAGAATTGGCTGCTGCCCTGGGCAAAGGATTGACGGTTTGGCACCGGGCGGACTTGTTGGCGGCTCTGTTTAACCATCGCTCTGGCATTGGGGTGGCCGGCACTCACGGCAAAACCACCACCAGCAGCATGATCGGCTATGTATTGCTCTCGGCGGGCTGGGATCCCACCTTGATTATCGGCGGGGAAGTGGATGCCTGGGATGGCAATGCCCGTCTGGGCAAGGGGGAGTATTGGGTGGCCGAGGTGGATGAGTCGGATGGATCCCTGGTGCGGCTCTATCCCAAGATTGGGGTGATCACCAACATTGAGCTGGATCACCCCGATCACTACGCCGATTTGGGGCAGGTGATCCGGGCTTTTCAACAGTATGGGCAGCAGAGCCAAACGCTGGTGGCCTGCCTGGACTGTCCCAACGTGGCGGCTCACCTGAGGGTGGATGTGGGCTACAGCCTGACCGGTCATCCCCAAGCCCAGTACCAAGCTCGCCAAATCCTCTACACTGCCAGTTTCACCTGCGCCGAGATTTGGGAAAGGGGATCCCTCCTCGGACAGCTTCGCCTACAGGTGCTGGGATCCCACAACCTCAGCAATGCCCTGGCGGCGGTTGCCGTGGGGCGACAGTTGGGCTTGGAGTTTGCGGTGATTGCCTCAGCTTTGGCGCAATTTCGGGGGGCGCATCGCCGCTTTGAGCACAAGGGGGAAGTGGGTGGAGTCACCTTTATCGACGACTATGCCCACCATCCCAGCGAGATTCGGGCCACCCTGCAGGCAGCACGGCTACAGCAGCGGCGGGTGGTGGCCGTGTTTCAGCCTCATCGCCACAGCCGTTTGGCTGCCTTGTTCCAGGATTTTGCCCGCTGCTTTGGGGAGGCGGACGTGGTGGTGATCGTGCCCACGTATGGGGCAGGAGAGCCGGCGCCTGAGGGTTCCGACAGCTTGCGCTTGGCCGTGGCGGTGGCGGAGCACCACCCCCATGTGCGCTATGTGTCGTCTTTGCCGCAATTGCCGGAGGTGTTGCCGTCCGTCCTGCAGCCTGGAGATCTCGCCGTTTTTTTGGGCGCAGGGGACCTAAATCAGCAGATAATCGCTACGATGCGGGCATATGCGGCTCAGGTGAGGGAACAGCCTGGGCAAGCCAAAAATCCAAACTTCAGCTGAAAAGATAGCTGCTTCTGAGGTATTGAATCATGACGACGGCTCCGGTGGTGCCTCAGCGGGACGGTTCCTGTGAGTCTGAGGCGGCAAGTCTTACCGCTGAAGACAGGCTTCTCCCCCGCGGGCCGGCGGCTCTGCTATCTGGACGAATTCAATCGGGGATCCCGTTGGCTCCTCTGACCACCTTTCGCGTGGGCGGCAAAGCGGAGTGGTATTGTGAGCCCCGTAGCCATCTGGAGCTGCAGCAGTGTTTGGCTTGGGCGCGAGCAGAAGGGATCCCCACGACGCTGTTAGGGGCAGGCAGCAATCTGCTCATCAGCGATGCCGGGTTGAAGGGGCTGGTGATCGGTACCCGCCGTCTGCGCGGGATGCAACTGTTGGCGGGGGGGAGAATGTGGGCCGCTGCCGGAGAGCCTTTGGTCAATCTGGCGCGGGCAGCCGCCAAGCAAGGCTGGAGCGGTTTGGAGTGGGCCATCGGGATCCCGGGCACGCTAGGGGGAGCCGTGGTGATGAATGCCGGTGCCCACGCTTGGGCCATGGCAGATGTGCTGGCGGAAGTACAGATTTTGGATGAGGAGCAGGAGCCCTACCGCCTAGAACCTGCCGATCTGCAATTTGGCTATCGCCGCTCTCGCCTGCAAGACTCACCCTGGACGGTGACAGGAGCGACGCTGCAGTTGATCCCAAGCAGGGATCCGTCCCAGGTGCAGTGGGAAACCCAGCGCTACCTCAACCAACGCCTAAGCTCTCAGCCCTATCATTTGCCCAGTTGTGGCAGCGTCTTTCGCAACCCCGAATCTCACCCTGCCGGCTGGCTAATCGAGCAGGTCGGCTTGAAGGGGTACCGCATCGGTGGGGCCCAAATTTCAGAGCGCCATGCCAACTTCATCCTCAATTGCCATCAGGCGAGTGCCAAGGACATTTACCGCTTGATTCGCTTGGCCCAGGAAAAGGTCTATCAACAATGGTCGGTGCTTTTGGAGCCGGAAGTGCGCATTCTGGGATCCTTTGAGGATTAGAGGAGCATTGGGCAGACAATTTGGACTGTTTTCTTTTGGTGATTTTGATGATTCTGCTCTTAAACTGTTCTTACCGCCTTTTGTAGATGTTCGCCTATCGGCTTATGAGTCAAGATGTAGCCACTTTACGTCGTTTAATTCGACGGCTCAATCAGTCCCACACCACTGCGGAAGAACGCCGCTATTTGGTGGAGATCGGCAGCTTGGCTGCTTTGCTCACCCCGGAAGAGGCTGCCGCTTTGGCCCAGGATCCCAAGCAACTCACCGCCGAGCAGCACTATCGCATTTGGGACTGGGTGCATCGCTGGGAACGGGAGCACCGCCACGAAGATCTGGACTGGGATCCCTCTCTAGACCGACACAACGACTAGAACTCGAAAGAATCCCGTCCCGCTATCACGAACAAATCCCGGCCAGAGTCTAAGACAAAAGCCATCTCCAAGTCTCATTTTTGAACAGGATCCACACCCCCAAACCCACCAGAATCCAGGGCACCCAGTGTTCTGTCCGTTCCGTTAAAACCTTCGCCACTGCAGGCTGCATCGTCAGTTTTTGAGCCATTGCAAACCACAATCCCTTCATCAGAAAAAAGATCGTGGAAAAAAGGGCCAACTGGAGAGGGGTGCTGCCGGCAAACAAAGGAACGTACAGGCTGACATTATCTCCGCCGTTGGCAAAGGTGAAGAGCATGGACATCAGAACTGGCGAGGGCAAAAGGATCGGCCAAGCCTTTTGGGTTGGGCGCTCTCGCAACTCTTCCAACTCTTTTTCCAAGGTTTCTTCAGGTTCAGGTTGCCACAATTTCCAACCGCCTACCGCAATCGGGATCACCCCCAGCAGCCCAATCGCAGGTGGCGGCAACAGCAGGCCCCCCAGGTATCCCAGAGAGCTGAGCAGGATCAACCCTGCCAAGCCCAAGTAGCCCCCCAGCCAAATGTGCCAGCCCTTCCACAGGGGTTGCAGCTGCGCCTGGGCAAACAACAGAACCAGCAAGAAAAAGTCGTCGATATGGGTGGCAACAAAAGCGAGGATCCCTTCGACTAAAGTTGCCCAGAAAATTGCCAGCGGCATAGGGTTAAGAAATGGGGAAGATGGCGCTGATATCGACGAGGTGAAACTGAAGCAGCCCAACAATTGCCGAAGTATAGGCGGTAGAAGAAGCCAGCCCAATCAAGAGATCGCGTTTCATATTGCGGGGTTTCTCGCCTTTCTCGACGACATCCGTAGCGCCAAACTGCATCATGAGAATGCCTATCAAGTTGGAGAGCCAGTACCCCACGAGGGTTCCGCCCAAAAACCACTGTGGCTGCCACAGGCTACACAGGTAGCCCAACCCATAGGCAATCGGCAGGTTGAAAAACAAGTCATTCCACCAGGAAAGGGGAGACAGCATAAACCCCAAAATCAGTAAAATGCCACCTCGGAGCTTCTTCCCCATAGGTCTTGCTCTCCAGCGTTACGTCCTCACAATCTTAGCTTCACATTGCTTTATGAAAACCCAAAAACAATGTCTGGCTCTCCACCTGGGAGTGTGGCACGGCCTCTTCTCCAACTATCGACCCACCGCCGGCGGCTGGGAGCTGGGGGGCCAAAAGCGCAGCCTCATCACCTTTGAGGCCTTGGCTCCATCCTCTTCTTCAGGAAGTCCGGCGGCAGGGAGCGCGATCCGCCAAACCAACGCCTACTACCCCCTACAGGGATCCCCCACTCCCGAAAGCTCCCAGAGCTGGGTCTACCAGGATTTCTCGCCGGGATTGCGCTTTTTCCCCGATGGATCTTTTTCCAATGGGCGGCTGC
Source organism: Thermostichus sp. MS-CIW-34 (assembly GCF_054060435.1). Classification (NCBI taxonomy): domain Bacteria; kingdom Bacillati; phylum Cyanobacteriota; class Cyanophyceae; order Thermostichales; family Thermostichaceae; genus Thermostichus; species Thermostichus sp. MS-CIW-34. The sequence goes on from NZ_JBSSDE010000054.1 coordinate 10,282, forward strand.
AGCTGGCGCCGTTTAGTGATTTTGCCGTCGAGCAGGGCTTTCTCTGGGGGGATCGCAAGGCGCGGCTGGTGCAACAGTGGGATGCCCAAGGTCGTCTGGTAGAGGTAACCGCGATCCTGGAGCGGCGCGGCCAAGCTTTGGATCCCGTTGCAGACTGTGCACCCCTGAGCAAAGAGCGACTGAGAGCCTGCCTCCAGGGGAGATGGCGGGGGATCGCCCAGAGCTTTGCGGTTGCCGAGGGCCGGTTTGCCGAAACCGAGGTGGACTGCTCGGGGGCAGAGTGGTTGAGCAACTGGGATCCCTTGCCGGGAGGGCTGTGGATTGGCGGGCCGGATCCCTTGCCCATCCCCACTGCCCAGCGGGATCGCAGCTTTTCGGTGAGCCTGAGCTGGTTTCCGCAGCCGGAAGACTGCCATTGTCTCTTGCGTTTGATCCGGGACTACGATGCCCGCGGTGCTTGGCAAGGGGTTACGCTGATCCGGGCGCAGAAGGATCCCGTTTGAGAAAGGCGCAAACCTGGGCAAACACCGTTTCCCGCTCGCAGTCCAAAGTGAGGATGTGGTCGGAGTGCTCCAGCCAATGCAAGATCTTCTCCTCGGATCCCAGCTCTTGATAGAGCCACGCTGCCTGTTCAGGATCCACTACTGTATCTTGGCGAGATTGCAGGATCAGAGTGGGAACCCGGATGCCGGCCACCTCTCCCTTGACCCGCTCGATCAGCTCCAGAGCGCTGCGCACCGCCGACAGATTAAAGCTGCGGAAATAGGCCGTTCTTTCTGCCAAGGCTCGAGCGTCCCCATCCCGAATCGGCAAGCTGAGGCGGGGCACCTCCTTCAATAGCCAACCCAGGCTGTTCAGGTACTGCTCAGGGCGAAAAAGATAGTACCAGCGGTGGCGAATGGCGAAAAATGGCGCCAGCAGCACCAATTTATGGATGGGATGGGCAAAAGCCAGGTGCAAAGCCAGCAGACAGCCGGTGGAAAAGCCCACCAAGGAAACGCGGGGATACTCCTGCTGCAAAGCCAGATAATGCTCCAAAGCCCGCCCGTACCACTCCGTCCAGCGGGAAGGGGGCATGTGGGCAGACCGGCGGTCGTGTAAGCGATGCGGAGCACTGTCATGGCCGGGATAGTTAAATCCCTGCACCGTCAGGCCAGCCGCCAACAGCCGCTCTGCCAGCCATTGCAACTCGTAAACACCGCCCCCCAATCCATGTAGCAGCAGACAGGCGTGTTCCCCTGCTCCTCGCCACAAAAAGGGTTCGTTACTCAACATAAAAAAATAAAACTCCGTTCCACTTCGCGACGGGATCCCTTGCTAGCCCAAGGTGATATCCAGCAACATCATCACCACAAACCCACTGATGACCCCAAACGTGCCCTCCCGCTCCAACCCCTGCCGGTGCGACTCAGGGATGATCTCATCGGAAATGACAAACAACATCGCCCCCGCCGCAAAAGCCATGCCCCAGGGTAGTAGGGGCTGCGCCAGAGAGACCACCGTTGCTCCCAGGATCCCGCCGATGGGCTCCACCAGTCCGGTCAGCAGGGCGATGCCAAAAGCGAACAGCCGCGAGTACCCCTGGCCCACCAGTGACAAAGCCACCACCAGCCCTTCTGGCATGTTCTGCAAGCCGATCCCCAGCGCCAGCGCCAACCCATCGCCGACTTGGCCGGTAGCGAAACCCACTCCCACCGCCAGTCCTTCCGGGAAATTGTGCAGGGCGATGGCAATGATGAACAGCCAAATCCGCTTTAAATGGGCGCGGTTCTCCCCTTCCACCCCTTTGAAAAAGTGCTCGTGGGGAAAAAAGCGGTGGGCACTCTCCAGGAAGATTGCCCCTAGCAGCAGGCCCGCCGCCATCACCACCGCCGCCCCAAATGGGGAATACCCCAGCGCTATGGCTGCCTCGGTGCCCGGCACCACCAGCGAAAAAGAGGTGGCCGCCAACATCACCCCACCCCCAAATCCCAGCAGGATCCCTTGTACCCTTTCCGAGAGCGAGGGGAGAAACAGAGCGGGCAAGGCCCCTAACCCGGTTGCCAACCCGGCGATCAAGCTGGCCAGGGATCCCATCCCAATTGGATGCACAAGCCAATCTCCACAAAGGCCGAATGCTTTTCAATTCTCCTCCCTTTCCAACGTTGTGTGAACATTGCTGGCCCAAGCGGCATACGCGAGGTTCTAAAAATTAGCTTCTGTTGCCAGATTTTGTGCTTACAAGCAAGGTACCTAAGAGCAATTCTGAAGGAGCTATTCCCTAGTTGGAGTTTGCCAGCTAAGCCAAGGTTTATTACAATATTATTACAATAATTGTAAATTGCCTCGGCGCAGAAGCGTCCTGAACAGCAATTGGACTGGAGTACACTGCAGCAAGACAGGTCGATAAAAACTAAAGTCAAGTCCGATAGTGATGAGGAGTGAGAGAGCGATGAAGAAAAAAGCAGTTACAACTCTTGTGGCCTTGAGTCTAGGAGCGGCCTGTCTGGGGCTGACCGGCTGCGGTGGAGGCGGAAGCGGTGGGACGACAGTGCCTACACCTACACCGACTCCAACTCCAACGCCTACGCCGACTCCAACGCCTACGCCGACTCCGACACCCACGCCGGGTGCCCCGACTTTTACCAAGGCATTTAGCCCCACCTCGGTAGCTGCCGGCCCTACTGCCAAAACAACTCTGACCTACACGATCACCAACACAGCCGCTCTGCCGCTGACGGGTCTAGCCTTTTCCGATCCCCTGCCTGCCGGCTTGATCGTTGCCACTCCCAACAACCTCAACAACGGCTGTGGCGGGACGCTGGCAGCTGCACCAGGAGCAACTTCCATCTTGCTGGTCAACGGCTCATTGGCAGCCAACGCTAGCTGCACCATCAGCCTGGATCTTCAGGTTACAGCCACGACAGCGGGATCCCTGACCAGCCCCGCGGTAACCCTGAGCAGCAACCAAGCGCCTAATGCCACCGCTGCTGCTATCAACCTAACGGTAACGGTGCCAGCTCCCACCTTTACCATGGCCTTTTCTCCCAACCCGCTTGGCCCAATCCCACCTCCCTATATCGGGAATGGAACTCTGACGTTTACCATCACCAACACCGCAGCCATTCCATTGACGGGCTTGGCCTTTAACCACACCTTGCCGGTAGTGCCGCCTTTAACCGTAGCGCCTGCTCCACCACCACCTCCTCCTCCTTTTACTCCTTCCTGTGGTGGAGCTAACCTCATGACCATGGTGGGTGGGAACACCATTCAATTCACCGGAGGACCAGTAGCCCCAGGACAAACTTGCGTAGTGACCATCTTTGTCCAAACGGCACCTCTGGGCCAACCCGGCGCCTACACCTACCCCAACTCCTCGGTGACGTTGACCAGCGCTGAGGCTGCCCCTGTTACAGCGGGGCCGGTAACCTGGACGGTTACCCGGTAACCTGGACGGTTGTGGTGAATTAGTCCTTCAAAAGCAGCTCGGCAATTTGAACGGCGTTGAGGGCCGCACCTTTGCGGATTTGATCCCCGCACAGCCACAGCTCCAGGGCCTTGGGCTCGGAGATGTCCTGGCGGATGCGGCCCACCGCCACCGCGTCCTTGCCGGCCACGTCGATGGGCATGGGAAAGCGGTTCTGCTGCCAATCTTCAATGAGCACCACCCCAGGGGCCTGGGCCAGGATTTGCCGGGCTTTTTCCACAGGGAAGGGCTGTTCAAACTCTAGATTGAGGGCCTCGGCGTGGGTACGCAGCACCGGCACCCGCACACAGGTAGCTGTCAGCCGCAGGTTGGGGGATCCCATAATCTTGCGGGATTCGTTGACCATTTTCATCTCTTCCTGGCAGTAGCCGTTCTCTTGCAGGGGGCTGTTGTGGAGGAAGAGGTTGGAGGCAATAGGGTAAGGGAACACCTGGGGCTGCAACGGCTGCCCCTGGAGGTAGGCGCGGGTTTGCTCCTCTAGCTCCACCATGGCGCGGGCCCCGGCCCCACTGGCCGATTGATAGGTGGCGGCCACCACGCGGCGCAGGGGGATGTGGCGATGCAGGGGGTAGATGGCCACGCACATTAGGATGGTGGTGCAGTTGGGATTAGCAATGATCCCTTGGTGACGGAAGGCTTCCTGGGGGTTGACCTCCGGCACCACTAGCGGAACATTGGGATCCAGGCGAAAGGCGCTGGAGTTGTCAATCAGCACCGCCCCCGCATCCACAATGGTTTTGGCCCAGGTTTTGGAAACACTTGCTCCGGCAGAGGCCAGCACCAGATCCATGCCTCGAAAGGCCGCTTCTGAAACCGGCTCAACCGGGATCCGTTCCCCCTTGAAGGTTAGATAAGTGCCTGCAGAGCGGGGAGAGGCCAAAAGCTTTAGGTCGGCTACAGGAAAGTTGCGCTCTTCCAGCAGCATCAGCAGCTCTGCCCCTACTGCCCCTGTTGCTCCCAAAATGGCTACCCGTTGTTGCCGTGCCATGCTTTGCCATCCTCAAGTCCCCTCATTTTAAGGCTCAAGACGCCCCTAAAGCTGGGAGGGTAATGGATTCTACAGCCGCCTGAATGTCTGCCAATTCCACCTGGTCGGTCAGCTCGGCCTGGCCGATGCGGCGGGGCAGAACGAAGCGAACCCGCCCCTGTTTGACTTTCTTGTCGGCCTGCATTGCCTGCAGCACTGCCTCCCAAGGGATCCCGGCCGGCCACCGGCTGGGCAGTCCTGCTTTCTCGATCAGGCGTCGTTGCCGCTCCGCCTCGGCGGCGCTCCACCAACCCAGGCGGCGGGCGATCTCCCCGGCAGCTACCATGCCGATGGCGACAGCTTCTCCGTGCAGATAGCGGCGGTAGCCGGTGGCAGCTTCTAGGGCATGGCCGAGGGTATGGCCGTAGTTCAAGATGGCCCGCAGGCCCGCTTCTTTTTCGTCCTGCTGCACTACCCAGGCTTTGCACTCGGCACAGCGGCGCAGCAGGTAGTGCAAGTCTGCGGGAGTAAAGTCGGTATAGCGGCTCAGTTGGGGTCGATCTTCCAAAAACTCAAATAGGTCGGCAGCCTGAATCACGCCGTATTTGATCACCTCTGCCAAAGCCGAAGTAAACTCCCGTGGGGGCAGAGTTTTCAGCACCGTCGGGTCAATCCACACCAGGCGCGGCTGATAAAACGCCCCAATGAGGTTTTTCCCGCCAGGATGGTTGACACCGGTCTTGCCACCAATGGCCGCATCCACCATCGCCAAGAGGGAGGTGGGCACTTGCACAAAAGGGATCCCGCGCAGCCAGGTGGCGGCGGCAAACCCCACTATGTCGCCAATGACCCCCCCTCCTAGAGCCACCAAGGTGGAGGAGCGCTCCAGGCCAAAGGCTAGGGCGGCGTCGTAGATCTTGGCCACCGAGCGCAGGGTTTTGTAGCGTTCGCCGGCAGGCAATAGGCAGAGGTGGGCGGCAAACCCCGCTTGTTGCAGCCCCTGCAGCAACTTCTCGGCAAAGTGTTTGGCAATGCCGGGATGGCTCACCACCAGAGCCTTGCTGGAAAGCCCTCTAGCTCGCATTTGGGATCCCAGCTGGATGAGGCTGTGGCCAGGGGGGCCTTCGGCAGACTGGAGGAGAATATCGTAGGAGCTGTGGGGAAGCTTGACAGGGATCAGATAGGGATCCATGCGTGTCGGTCCTGGGGGGCGGGATCCAGTGTGGCATGTTCTGCTCCCGTCTGCCTGCTGCAGGCATTGTCCTTGGGAGTTTGAAAGCCCAGGGGATCCTGCTAGGGGTTGGGGTCAACTGGCTGCGGCTCCGACTGGGGAGTGAGGGTTTCCAAATCCGGCAGAGCTGTTCCCGCCGGCGAGGCCGAGTCTTCCTGGGCCAAGTCCTGCAGGGCGGCTTGGGCCGGCTGAAATTGCGGATCCAGCTCCAGACAGCGCTGCAAGCTGGCCTGGGCGGCTGCTCGCTGGCCGGCCCGCAGTTGAATCAGCCCCAGGGTATGCCAAAAGGCGGGCCGCTGGGGATCCAGGTGCGTGGCCTGTTGGGCGTCTGCCAGGGCAGGTTCCAGCTTCCCCAATTTCAAGGCTTCCCAGGCGCGGTTGTTGAGGGCCACAGCATCTTCTGGGGTGAGCTGCAAAACCCGCGAGTAGGCTTGCACAGCTTGTTCGGGATCCCTCAGCTCGCCGTAGATCAACCCCAGGGCAAACCAGCCCCAGGGATCCCGTTCGTTGAGGTGGATCATCTGCTGGCAGGCGGCACGGGCTTCTTCCAGCCGGCCCAGGCGCCGCAGGCCGGTGATCTGGCCAAACCAGCAGGCAGAACTGCCGGGACGCTGCTGCACCAAGCGCTGGAAATGCCGTAGGCTGGCCTCATATTGCCCCAGCTCCTGCTGAGCTACCGCCAAGGCATAGCGGGCTGGAAAGTGCTCCGGCTTGATCTTGAGGGCTTCCTCGAAGTGGATACAGGCTTCTTTCAGGTAGCCCAATTTCTGGAAGGCCACACCGCGGGCGTACCAGCTTTTGTAGTTGTCGGCATCGTAGCGCAGGGCGCGTTCTAGGGCCTTGCTGGCCAGCCGATACTGCCCCAAGCGCAGCAGGGCCACCCCCAAGTTGTGCAGGGTGATGGGATCCCGGCGGCGCAGCCGCAGCGAGCGCTTGTAACATTCAACAGCCGAGCGCAGCCGGTGGCAGTGGAAGAGGGCATTGCCTTGGTAACGCCAAACCCGCCCGCTTTTGGGGTTGAGCTTCAAGACCCGGGCAAAACTGGCCGCTGCCGAGCTGGGCCGCCGCAGCCGCCGCAGCACGATCCCACGGGCCAGCCAGGTGCGGGGCTGTTTGGGGTTGTAGCGCAGCGCCTTGTTCAGGCTGTTCAGGGCCAGCTTCGACCGCTTCAGTTGCAGCAGGCGGATGCCGCGATTGTGCCAGGCCAGAGCATCTTCCGGGTTGCTCTCCAGCACCTTGTCGTAGTTAACCACCGCCGACTTGTACTGCCCCAGGCGCCCCAGAATCAGGGCCAGGCGCAGCCGGGTTTCTTCGTCGTAGGGGTTGATGCTCAGGGATCCGTTGTAGCTGTCCACCGCCTCGCGGTAGCGGGCCAGCTGCACCAGCACATCCCCACGGCGGCTCCAAGCCAGGGCGAAGTTGGGATCCATGTTCAGAGCCCGGTCGTAGGCGGCCAGGGCTTCCGTCAGGTTGCCGCGGCGACGCCAGTCTTCCCCCCGCTCGAATTGGATGTCGGCACTGTTCCACTGAAACAGCCGCTGAATGAACTGCAAAATGGCGATCTGACGCGCTCCTTCTTCTGGCGTGGCGGAGGGGGTTTCGCCTGTGGCAATGCGCAGGATGGCCATCTGGATGGCCCGCAAAAAGGCCTGAAATCCCTGCACCTCTTCATCTTCCAGGGACTCTTTCCCCTCACGGCGGCGGTATTGCAGCCGGAACCGCTGCAGATCCCCGGGGGCAGGGAAGCTGGGATCCAAAAAGTGCATTAGCTCCAAGGCGCGGTACTCAAACAGCACCGGATCCTCTTCTGAGCCAGTAAAATCCAGCAGGGGCGCCTCTTCCAGGGGGCGGGGTAGCTCAGTGGGGGTGTGCAGCAGCGTCAGCAGGCGCTGGTTTTGTCGTGCCGGGGCATGGGGAAACCCGCTGTACAGCTCATCCCTTGGCCAGGGATCGGCAACAAACTCTGGAGAGGCCACCACTCCCACCCAACGGCATTGTTCGATGGCCAGTTGCAGCTCCAGCTTGCGGTTGTCCCCCGGCTGCAGCATCCAGCGGTCAAACCAGACTTTGAAACCCTCGCGATCCAGCCGCTCCGCCAGTTGACGCGCCCACCGGGCTTGCTCTCGGTGGTAGCGCAAGAAAAGGTCGAACTTGTAATGCTCTGAAGACATGAACGCCCGCTCGCTGCTCTTCTCCAGCTTATCTTTGCGTTATCGCCACGCGACGCTTTCACAAACGCAAACGCATTTGCTCCCCATCGGGTCTGGGGCAAGGAGCAAACGTAAACTACCCGACTCCGACCGCTAAGCGGTACGGAGCGGGCTTTCAGTAGCCCTGGGCCTGCTCTGCTCTACCAGAGAACAAAACAAGCCCGGACCTCTAGGCTGGTTTACGACAGCCCCCAAGAGCGCAATCACATTCGCACCATTCAAA